>CAXMLR010000553.1:0-2770 GCA_964194275.1 uncultured Solirubrobacterales bacterium | reverse complement strand
GCGACCGACAGCTCATGCATTGGCGGGGTCGCCGCGGAGCTCGTCGATCGTCTCCACCACGACGTCAGCGGCGCGCGCGAGCGAAGCGCTCACGGCATCGCTCAGGCCAAAGCCGACGTCCTCGACGATCTCCGGCTCGCAGGCCACGACGAACACACGACCGGGCCAGCCGCCGACGTACTTGACGAAGCGCAACACGGTCTCCGGGTCCATTCCGTGCGGGTCGAGCATCTGGCCGTCCTCGACTTGTCCGTCCACGTCGTCCTGCTCGGCTTCCATCACGTACAGCGTTCCTGGAGCCTCGCCCTGTCGGCTGACGTCGATCAGGATCAGGGCGTCATAGCCACGCATCACCTCGTAGGCGAGGTCGAGACCTCCGGAGCCGAAATCCATCACGCTCACCCCGTCGGGGAGCTCGCGCGCTTCCAGCAGCTTCGCGACCTCCCCGCCAAAGCCGTCATCGCGCATCCACGCGTTGCCGATTCCGGCCACGAGGATCTGTTTGGTGGTCCGCTGGATGGTTTCAGTCATGGCAGCTGCACCTCGTTGCCGAAGAAGAATAGGTAGCGCCCGGTCTCACGCATCAGCTCCTGACCGGGGTCGTCATTCACGGTGACCGCCAGGAAGACGCGGTCGTCCATGCCCACGTAGATCCGCTCGAGCGTGGCCTCTCGGCCGTCGAGCATCTTGTCGAACACGTCGCGATCGGTTCCAGGCCGAAGGATCACGGTGCTACCTCGATCGAAGCGGACGCCGTCCACGGTTGCGTGCGCTTCACCGGGATTGTTGTCTGCGCCCCCGGGGAAGCCCGCGCCGGGGTTGTCGGCTCCACCGGGAAATGGCGCCGGCATCGGACCGCTAGCCACGTTCGACCTCCTTGAGGCCGCTGTGGAGGTCGATGATGTCCTGCGGGGTTGCAGCCAGCGCGCGATCGAGCATCTCCTGCACCACCGGGTCCTGGGTCGCAGCCTGCGCGCGCTCGGAGTCGCTGAGCGCATGGACGTGGAGCACCAGTGCCTCCTCGATCTCGGTGTTGTCAAACAGGTTGCCGCGGCTCTCGGGCGAAATCTGGGGATGGTCGGGCAGGACGATGGCGGCGCCGAGCACCGCGTCATCGGCCGGACTGGCCAAGACCGGCCAGGTGTTGATGCTCTCGTGGCCGCTGTCGAGCGGCGAGATGAAGCGTCCGCCGGTGATCTGGACCACGATATGGGTCGAGATCAGCGCGTGCGCCAGGACCGCGGCCCGCGTCAGGCCTTCGCTCACTACCTCTGTGTTGTGAACGCACGCCCGCACACGGGCGCGGCCGTCTTCCACGAGGTTCTCCGAGCGCAGGGTGAAGCGGCCGCCGGGGAACTCGACCGTTGCCCGCTCCCCCACCGCGACCGGTCCCAGCTCGACCCGCCGCTCGACCGCCTCGTGGCGCTCACCGCTCGGGGCCAGGTACCGGAGCGTCGCGGACAGGCTCGCCTCGCCACCGGACTCCGCCACACAGTCCAGCCGGGCGTGGTCGAACGCGCCGGAGCACTCCGCCGCGTAGACCGGCGGATAGACGATGCCGAATGGGGTCGGCGTGGCGTTCTTGAGCGCACCGGGGGTGTAGGGGTACAGCGCGTAGCCCTCGTAGAGCAGCGAGGACACCAGCTCTTCAAGCATCGCTGTCTCCGTTGGCCAGCAGCTTCTCGATGCAGGCGTCGAAGCTCGCCAACCCGTGACCGGCGCGCCGCTCGTTGAGCGCGGCCAGCGTCCGCTCGTGCACGCGGATCCAGCCCCCGCCGGGATAGTGCTCGGCGATCATCTCCCGCCACGCGCGGACCGGCATCTGGAACTGCGCGCTCGAGCTCCATGACACCGGCCACATCTGCAGCACGCCTTCGGCGGTGCGGTAGAAGATGTTGCCGTTGAAGTGAAAGCTCAAGGGGGCAAAGCCATCCTCCAAGGCGTAGAAATACTTCGCCGCGGCCACCTCGAGGTCATACGTACACGGGACCTCAATGGCAAACGTCGCCGAGCCGGTGAACGACGGAATCACCGCCGACACCCGGGTCCAAGACAACCCCTGCGTGGACGGCGTCCAGCTTGCCGGCGGTCCGAACAGCTCCGCCAACCGCTCCCGGGTCTCGGCGTCGTAACCGCGCCGGGCGGGGTCGATCATCACCTGGACCGACAGGGCGATCGACTGAATCTCGCGCTCGGTCGGCTCGGTAACCGCGGCCGCAAAGACCATCGTCGGCGTCGCGGCGAACGCCAGGTGCGCGGCGGCGGTGACGGTGAATTCCGGGTCAGGAGCGGCCTGCGGGATGCGCTCGGCCTCGCCTGGCCCAGGTTCCGCGTGCACGCTCACCGCTTGGCCCCCGAGGCAGCAGGTGTGCGCGCCTTCAGCGCGGCGAAGAACTCCGGCACCGCCTCGGCCAGCACGTTTCCGCCGGAGATCCCCTCCCAGCGCGACTTGATCAGGCCGACGAGCGCATAGCACTGGTCGATCGGCGCGATCACATACTGGTGCGGGTTCGAGAGACGGTTGACGATCAGGGCCTCGCCGTCGTACTCGAGGTCGGCCAGCACGGGGTTGAGCTCGATCAACGCTTCCCAGGCCTCGAGGCTCAGCTCCGACTCGGTCGCGCCGGCCGGGCTCGGATAGAACGCCACCACCCCTTCGGTGACGCTGCTGCGCATGAAGAAGGCGAGGCCGATCGGCACCTGGAAGCGCCCCCACAGCTCAGCGTCGCACTTGAACCCCTCGAGCCACACGGTCCGCATGCCCGCCGGC
>CAXMLR010000552.1:0-8048 GCA_964194275.1 uncultured Solirubrobacterales bacterium | reverse complement strand
GCCAGGCGGGCCGCCTTGAGTTCCCCCGCGAGGTCCGACGGGAAAGGGTGCCGTCTTGACGTCGTCGCGTCCCGGTCCCCCGGGGTTCTGATCGCTTCCACGCCGAAATTTTCGCACGGAATGTGTGCCATCTGGCTGTCCGCGCAACTGTGCGCCCGCGTGCGCCCGCACGTTGGAAGTACATCGGTGTGTGACGGCAGTTAGCGCTCACCGTTGGCGGGTGCAGCGGGTGCAACGGGTGCAGGATTTGCCCCTCTCTCCTTCCTGAGTAGACACGCGTGCGTGGGGATAAGAAGCGGTGCACCCGTTGCACCCGGCTGCACCCTGGTCATGGGTGGTCCGGTCGGTCGGTGAGGAGTCCGATGCCCTTCCATCCTCTGATCCCGTTCCGGATAATGAGGCTGATGACAGTGGGGTTGACTTGGCTGACATGCTCGTTGAACCGCACGTCGCCGACTGCCAGCCGGGTGGTGTCGTGGCACCAAGCCTTGTAGTTCTTGTACAGAACGGGTCGAGCTGTCCAGGCTTCCGGGTGGATGATGCACATTTCGGCCAGGAAGCCGCGAGCGCTGTCGAGGCGGTCGCGGTAGCGCTCGCCTGCCTGGTCGACGGTGGGGGGCGGCTGGAAGCGGCCTCGAGCCATGAGGCGCTGGAGCCCTTTGACGGCGAGCACCAGGGCACCTTCGAGCTCCTCGTCGGTCGCGAGCTTCGAGAACAAGTCGGTGTCGCATCTGGGTGTGCCCTCGATCCGGGCGTCCATAGGGACGATGAGCCAGCGGTCGAACCATGCCTCGGTTTGGTCCGCGGAGATGGGCGGTTCGTTGGCGGAGAAGATGGGCAGGGCGTAGCTTGTGAAACTGAAGGGGTGAGCGTTTTTGCGTTCGGCGAAGATGGGGTCTCCGCCGGTCAGTTGTTTGAACAGGTCGGTGCGGCGGATGGACCGGGCATCGAGGTCACCGCAGATGTTGGCCACCTTCCCGTACAGCTCGGCGGCGGCGAAGCGGTTCTCGCCCAGCAGCTGTAGGGCAACGTTGGCGCAGTTGCGCTGGCCACATAGCGATCGGATCAGAGCGAGGAAGGTGGATTTGCCGTTACCCCCGCCTCCGAGCAGCAGAACCGCTTTGCGCATCGGATTTCCCGTATAGAGGGCGTAGCCGATGACCTCCCAGGCGAAGTCGATGGTGTCGGCCAGGAGTACCTCTGCGAGGAAGATCTCGACCCGCGGGCAGGATGCGTCTGAGTTCCACCGAATCGGGAGTTGCACGGTCGAACGGGCGGCCGGGTTGTGCGGGGTTAGATGCCCGTTGCGCCAGTCCAGCATTCCGTTGGCAACGTTCAGATACTTCGTGCCAGGTGTGTCGCCGATGGTCGGCGGGAAGCTCCGTAGCCAGGCGAGGATCTCGTCGAAGTGCCGCCGCTGTACGAGGTCACCGAGGATTTCACGTACACGGCTCCGGGCCCACTGGTCGCCGTCGGGTCGGAACACACCCGTGCGATACCTCCAAAGCCGGCCGTCGTAGCCCGCCTGGAGATCACCTTCGTTTCGGATGATCTCGCCGAGGCGGGCTACGACGAGCTGGTTCCCGTTGAACAGTGCGGTGGCAGGAAGGGTCCGGACGTTGTCGTCTCGTTTGGGGAGTTGTTGGGCGTCCGTCATGCGGACCTCGCGGGGTTTGCTAGTCCGGCGGACAGCCCGGACGCGATGGTGGAACGGATTTCACGCTCACCGAGTCCGGCTCGGAGTGCGGCGTCGAGGAGGTGGCTCCAGATATCGGCCGAGTCGAGGATGCCGGCAGCGGCCAGGGTTCCGAGGTAGAACGCAGCCGAGTTCAACGTCGTATTTCGCCGGGAAGGTGTAGCTGTCGCAACTTGCTGGGCGCGTTCGAGGAGAACGCTGACGGCGAGAGTCCGTGCGCCGGTGTCGGACAATCGAATTGTGGTAGCCGCCCGGGCTATCGGCTTCGGCTTACGAAGCAATCGAAGCAACCAGCCTGGTAGTGGCGCCACTTGGCTGTCAGGGTTCAACCAGTCGTAGACGCCGACGCGAGCCACGAGTGATGGGACGGCCGCCACGTATCCTCCGGCGGCCCGCACGTCGAGTCCATCGTCGAGAACGCCGGCATTGGAGCGCAGTTCAACTCCGGGCCACGCGAAGTAGTGGTGCGTGCCTCCGCTGGGGGTTCTAACCGCGACCGTGTCAGGTAGCGCCCCGTGTTTCTCGATCAGAGCCTCGAGGCTTTCGTCCCCACGGTGCCGAGGGTCGACGTCGAGCACGACGAGGCCGGATTCGGGGCCGGTCCGGATTCCGATGTTTGCCCGCGGCCACCGTGTCCACCATCGGCTTATCTGCTCTGGGTCGAGAGTGGCGTCGTGGAATCCGTGCCCACCGTTGGCTTTCGAGATCTTTGGAAGTTTCGATCCCTCCGCCAACGGGAACACTGGCCACCCCCGGTCCGCGTAGCGGAGGGCTGCCTCGAGAAGATGAGTGCCGTTCACGGTGCCAGCAACTGCGGGATGACAAACTCGGTCAGTACATAGCCCCACGTAATGCCAACGAGTGCGGCTGGCACGTGTTCCCGTCGGTTGATGAGGATAAGAATGCCCGTCCATCTGAGAATGTTGACCGCCGTCCTGGCCTGGCTGACGTCGATCAAGTAAGCGTCCAACTCGGTGTCCAAGTCGTAGTTCGGGTCGCACATCCCATGCAGGACTTGCCATGATGGCGGGATGGGTCGTCTCGGCGTGTCGTTGGTCATCTGTCCGGGAGCGCCGATGGTGACCTGCTCGTCGAGCGCGCTCACGACTCACGGCTTCCCACGACGACGTAGAAGCCGGCGCCGAAATCGACCGCCGAGCCGACGGCTTGAACGATCCACGTGCGGTGGTCAGCGAGCGCCAAGAAAATGTCCGCGGAGTTCCACCCAGCGTTTTCGAGCGCGCCCCCGTACCGATGAACGTCGGCGGCGATGCTGTACATCTGGTTCGCGAACCAGGCTTCTCGGTTAGGGCCGTCGTGCGGGGGCAGGATTGGTAGCAGCCCCCGAACGGCTGGTCGACGTGTTCGGCGCCGAAGAGCGCCGATGGTGGGCCGCTCGGGCTCCAGCGCGTCGGGACTTTGGGCGGCCTCGTTCCCCGGTCCACTAGGCGGTATCATGACGGTGACCCTTTCGTGACTTGGTGGTGACGGAGGAGTTGGTGGTGGTGTCAGGGCGGCGTGGAGGTCGCCCTGACACGTTCTCGGCGCCGTGGACGGGACGAGAGGCCGTCCTCCGGCGCCTCAGCGGCTCTGTGATGGATGGCGTGGAGCGATCCTGGCGAATCTGAACCAGCGCTGCCGTGCTCATCGGATCGTTCCGCCGCCAAACGCTGCCGTAGGTCTCATCGCAGACGGCCAGACTGGCGACCCGGCGCGGGTCACGGTGCTCGCCGCGTACCCAGTGCATCTCCGCGATCCGGTTCGATCCGAACTGTTGGTGACAGGCCGTGCAGTGCGCCTGGGCGGTCGAGGTCCACGACCGGTGGCATTCGCGGCAGTGTGTTCCCGGCTGACCCCACGCGCCGTGCGCCCTGGCGTGAGCACAGATCGGGCAGTCAGTCATCATGACGCTGGGTGTTCGTCGGCCATCGATGACGGCTGTTGCAGCATCTCGAGAATCGCCGCGGTCGGGCATCGCAACTTGCGACCGAAGTGCCGTACCGGAAGCTCTCCCCGACCGGCGGCGACGTACGACGCCGATCTCCCGAGTCCAAAGGCTCGACCGGCCACTTCGACGGAGATCGTCGGCGTGGTCACCGGATTTGGAAGGGTGCTCGGGGCGAGCGACTCACTGCGCGACATCGGCATTTGCGGACTCCTCTGCTAGGCGATCCGCGATCCAGGCGTCGAGCGCTCGGATGGGTACACGCCTCGCCTTTCCAACTCGTAGTGACTGGAGCCGGCCGGACGCGATCTCCGCTGCGATCGTGGTCCTACCGAGTCCGGTGCGGCGGACTACTTCCTCAATCCGCAAGAGCATCTCGTCGGTCATCAGTCCTCCTCAGCGTCCGGGTATGCCCGTGACCGCCAAGAATCAGGATGCACCGCTTGCGCCCGCCGTGCGTCACGAGTAACGTGACAGTGTCGTGACCAGTTCGGGCGAAGCCCAGAGACTCACACCAGCCGGATGGCCCGTAGCCGATGACGTGCGCGTCGTCGAGGGCCACCTTCGGTGGCGGGTGACTAGTCGCATCACCGAGGGGTCCTCGGAGATGCTCGGCCAGTTTGTACGTCTGGTCGAGGCACCGGACGATCACTACGAGGCCTTCGCGACGGAGTACGGGCCGCTTCGACTATGCCGTCATGATCGCCCCGCCACGCACAACCAACCGACTGAGCAGATCTCCGACTCGAGTCGTGTTTGTAGGCCGACGTTCGACGAGCCTCTGCAAGTGTGGAGTCGCTTCGCCAAACGAGCAGGCGCGATCGTCCATCTCGCCGAAGCTCTCCGACGTCGTGAGCCGACGTGGGGAACAGAGGTCGATTGGTGCACGCTTCTCAATGAGCAACCGGCGCACTACTTCGGCGTTGAGGGGGAGATTGACCGACCCACGACCGACGCGCACGGCAAGCGTCGCATCATCAGGGCCTGGGAAACTGACCCTGTTTGGCCGCCCAGAGTTGTCCCCAAAGATCTGCTGTCGGCCTGTCGGTCAACTCTCGCCGGACATATCAGCGGCTGGCTAGCGCTCGGCGGCGTGCGGGTCGGCCTCGAGTGGTCCATGCAGCGCCCGACTGTCGCTCTCCAACCGAGAAGCACGTTCGGCGCCCTCGGCCTTGCTCTGGCAAACACCGCCGCAGCCACCGGCGCGCAACTCATCTGCACAGCATGCGGAAGTCCCTACGCGCCCACACGTCGCCCCAATCCCGGCGACGACACGTATTGTCCCCGGGCGGACTGTCAACGGGCAGCCGCACGGAACCGGAAGGAACGTCAACGGCTGGGCGAACCAAAACGGCGCCAGCTGACCAGCGAGCCCAGATGAACGCGAACGGAGAGAAGTCATGAACACGGTTACCGGTCGAAGGTCGGCGTCTCCACGTCAAGACCCGCGGACAGGCACATGGTGGTTCGTGGCCGACGTCGGCGAGGGCCCAGACGGCAAGCGCCGCCAGGCTCGGCGCCGCGGCTTCCCCACCCGCAAGTCCGCGCAAGCAGAACTGGACCGACTTCGCGTCAAGGCAACTGAGGGAACCTATGCGGCCCCCAAACGGCAGACGGCTCGCGAGTTCATCGACAACGATTGGCTGCCTGCGATGCGAAGCAATCTCGAGGAGTCGACGTGGGCGAGCTATGGCCGGTATCTGCGGCTGCACGTTGTTCCCGCTCTCGGATCGCTCCAACTTTCGGCCGTCGACCCGGGCCATTTGAACAAGCTGTACGCCAGCCTGCTTGTCGACGGGCGAAAGGACGGCGTAAACGCTGGCCTCTCCCCTCGCTCCGTGCGGTACGTCGCCACCATCCTTGGCAAGGTGTTCGGCGACGCGGTCCGCTGGGATCGGATCGCCCGCAATCCGGCCGAACGGGCAGACCCGCCTCGGGCCAGGGATGCGAAGCCGAAGGCCGAGACGATGCGGACGTGGAGCGCCCAGCAGCTCGAGTCGTTCCTCTCCCTGACCGCCAAGAGCCGCTACCAACCGGCATGGTTCTTCCTCGCCACGACTGGTGTCCGCCGCGGCGAGGCGCTCGGTTTGCGCTGGGCGAGTCTCGACCTTGACACCGCCCGGGCATCGATCCACCAGACGATCACCGCCATTGAGCACCGGATCAAGATCGGTGGGAAGACCAAGACGGGCAAGGCACGGGTGATCGAGCTTGACGCCCGGACCGTCGCGGTGCTGCGGTCGCTGCGTGCTGCGCAGGCTCAGGAGCGGCTACTTATGGGCGTGGGGTACCAAGACAGCGACCTGATCTTCTGCCACCCTGACGGCCACCCGTACCATCCGGAGCGGTTCACCCGCGAGTTCACCCGCATGCTCGACCGCCTCGGCCTCGAGCGGATCCGAATCCACGATCTACGCCACACATGGGCCACGCTCGCGCTGCAGGCCGGAGTGCCACTCAAGGTCGTCTCGGAGCGGCTCGGCCACACGACGACGGCCATCACCGCCGACGTCTACAGCCACGTCACGCCGGGCATGCAAACAGACGCCGCCGAGCGCGTCGCAGCGCTCATCTTCGGCGGAACCGTCTAGCCTTCGCCCTCCGCCTCGCGGCGTTCCCGCTCCTCCTCTTCCTCCTCGGTCAAACCGACGATGATCATTCTCTCGTCGCGAGGGACGAGCTTCTCGCTGTTGAAAAAGTGCGCGGCACCACATACCTCGCAATGGACGAGCACCATGAACAGCTCGTTCGCCTCCGGGTCGTTTCTCGGGTCGCCCTTGCCGTAGTGGGGACCTCCGATCCGAATCTGTGCCGGCCGGCGGATGACGCTCATCGTTTCCGACCCGCAGATTGCACACCGCGGCATCACGCCGAGTTCGACCAGGCGGTCGACCATGTTGTTCAGCGACTTTTTGCGCCAGCGCAATCGTCTCTCCGATCGTTTCGTGACCAACTCGTGACCACGGGCTGCACGTCATGGTGTCTCACGCGTGACCCCGGGCCGCTGACCTGCGGGTTTACGCCGAATCGGGCGTGTCGGAGGGGGGACTTGAACCCCCATGCCCTTGCGGGCACTGGTCCCTCAAACCAGCGCGTCTGCCTATTCCGCCACTCCGACGTGGGCGGTCATCGTACCGCGGGCCGCCACCACTCCCAGGCGTCCCAGGCGCCGTCGAGCGCGTAGCCGTTGGCGCGTACGCCGTTGAGCCCGCTCCGCCACGCCACCACGGTGATTGGCTGCCATAGCGGAACGACGATGGCCTGGTCACGCAGCTTCTCCTCGAGCGCCTGCGGTCCGGCGCTACCGTCCGCCTTGGCGGCGAGGACGGGGTCAAACGTCCCCCAGCGGCACACCCAGCACGGCTTGGGCCCGAGGTAGTCAATGATCCCGGCCGCCGCGAACGATTGGCTGGCCACCCACGACTCCACTCGCTCGGCGTCCGCCGCCTGAAGTTCGACCGTGCCGCCAACGGCGCGAGCCTTTCGCTGGATGGCCCGACCCAGCAGTGTGCTCATGGGTTCCTCGTTCTCGGTCAGCAATGGCACGTCTTTGCCGGCCAGCATGATGACGGCGCCCGAGCCAGTACCAGCCCACGTGGTGTCGGACGCGCCGTTGAAGCCCTGCTGGAGTTTCGCCTCCCCGGCCAGCAGGACGTCGACGAAGCGTTGCCGGTCGATGGCGGCGACCAGTGCCTGCCGGGTGGGCAGATCGAGCCGGGCCGGATTCAGGACGAGCTGCACCGACCAGCCGCCTACCGCCGCGGTTGCGACCTCGACCCCGGGCGTGTTCCGCAGCTGCTGGGTGCGGACGGTCGCCGCCGGAGGCATGACGATGTCGAGCTCGCCGCGGGCCAGGAGCTGGCGCGCCGTGTTCGAGTCAGGGACCAACACCAGATCGACTTCGTCCAGGTAGGGAGCGGGCGCGCCCCACCACCGGTCGTTCCGGTGCAGCACGGTCTGGAGTCCGGGCTGGGAGGACGCGACGACGAAAGGCCCGCCCCAAACACCGGGGCGCGGTGCGGTCACGGCGTCGACGCCGGACCACAGCCGCTGCCAGCCGGCCAGCGCCTCCGTAAAGCGGACGCGGATGGTTCCATCGCTGTCCGGCCCTTCCACCGCCGCCACCTGACGATGGTCGGCGGACCGCTGGAGGTCGGCGACCGTGATCGGTGAGCCGTCTGACCAGACCGCTCCGCGCCGCAGGCGAAAAGACGCGGACCGAGCGTCCGCGCTCGTTTTGTCGGTGCCACGCTCGACCAGAGCCGCCGCCCACGATCCGTCCGGTTGAGCCACGAACAGTTGCGGGAGCACCAGGGCGCGCACGGCCGCCCCTTCGAGGGTTGGCGCCGTCGCGTCGGGAGGTTCCCACACGCCGACCCGAGCCAGCCCGCCGCGGGCGTGTGGTGC
>CAXMLR010000551.1:0-4631 GCA_964194275.1 uncultured Solirubrobacterales bacterium | reverse complement strand
AGCCGCAGGCGGCGCGCTCGGCGGCGGCCGGAGATGCGGTCATCCAAGCAGGCCGCGAGCACACGGTCCGCGCGTCCCCGTGTGGTGACTTCGTCTGCCCCCGCGAGCTCCGCCTCGCGCCACAGCTCGGGCGCGGGTGTCGCGACGTAGCCGACGATCGCCAGGTCGGGATCCAGCTCGCGCCACTCGCGCACTGCGTCGAGGGCGCCGTCGAGCTCGAGCTCGACGAGCAGGCCAGCTGGTTCGGCGTCCACCTGCGGGAAGGAACCGAGCAGCACCACCGGCTCGAGGCCGGCGGCGGCGGCCACCCGTGCGGATCGCTGCTCGACGACGGGGTCGCGCGTGCGCAGCAGGAGCGCGCGCATCAGTCCGCGCAGCGAAAGCAGTGGATCTCGTCACGCTCGATCTGCTCGCGCACGATCGGAAACGCCGCAACGCCGTCGATCAGCGCTTCGCGCTCTTCATCGAGCGCCGCGGGCTTGAGCCTCACGAACCAGCCGGCTCCATACGGGTCGCGGTTGGCGATCAGCTGGTCGGCACGGAACCCGTCTTCGTTGGCCTCGAGAACCTCGCCGCTCAACGGCGACCGGAACGGGCCAACCCATTTAGCGCTCTCGATCACCACCAGTGTCCGGCCACGAACCACGTGTGCGCCCGGTCGCTTTTGAAAGGTGACGGAGACGAGCTTCCCGCAACGCGTCTGCGCCACATCGGTCATCCCGATCCGCGCGGTTCCATCGTCCTCTAACCGGACCCACACGTCGAAGTCCAAGTCGTACAGGTACTCCTCGGGAAGCGCGCATCCAGCGTAGGTTTGCACGTCACTGCTCCTCGCACGAGATGCCCTCTTGCTCGAGGAACGCCTGGTAAGCAGCCACGCCCTCGGCCCCGGTCACCAGATCTTGGGAGTCCCCTTCCCAGTCGGCGGGCCGGACCTTGCCGATCCAGCCCTCGCCGTACGGGTCGCGGTTCACGAGCCCGGGATCGTCCGACAGGGCCGTGTTGACTTCCGCGATCTCGCCGCCGACGGGACAAGGCACCGGGCCGACCCACTTCGAGCTCTCGACGGTGCCGAGGCTCTTGCCCTTCGCCAGCGTACGCCCGGCGCGCTTGGTGGTCACCGAGATGATGCCCTTGGCCAAGTTCTGCGCGACGTCGGTGAGACCGACGACGACCACATCGTCTTCGCGGCGCGCCCAGACGTGCTTGTCGATCAAGTAGTAGAGGTCATCAGGGATGTCGCAGCCAAACACGGCGTTCATTTTTCTCTCCGTGGTTCGTCAACGTGGGTGACCTTTAGGCGCGCCGCGGCCTCCATCCAGGGCGGGAGATCGGGCTCGCCCATGCCCGGCGGCAGCGGCACTCCCCGCGCGCCGGGACGTCCACGGCCCCCCCCGGGGCCGGCGGCGGGAAGCGAGGCGTACGCTGGTGCCGGCTCACCGGGCGGGAGCGCATCGTGTTCGGCTTCGAGATGGTTCAGCAGCATGTCGAAGGCGACCAGGCGGATCTCGTGCGCGAACACGGTGAGGAACTCGGTGTCGTGGCTGCGCGGCTTGACGCTTGCCTCGTGGGACTGTTCGCACTGCGGGCAGGCGACCCGGTAGCGCATCTTTCCGGTGCGCGCGTCCGTCCACATCTCGACTGTCTCCTGGTGGCTATCGGCGAGGTGCGCGTGCACCTCCCCGCGTGACGCCTGGTGATCGCACAAAGGACACTGCATCATGCTCTCCGGCGCTTTGACAGCCAGCCGGCAATTTCTGCGTCGAGCTCGCAGACAAGCTCGAACAGGGCGTCGCCGGCGGGTGAGGCCGTGACACAGTCGTGCTCGAGGTCGCGGGCCATCAGCCCGAGCTGGATCAGTGAGTTGACCCGCTCGGTGACCGCTAGCCGCGGAAGCTCAAGCGTGTCGGCAAGCGCGTCGACGGGCAAGCCGGCGCCGCTGTGCTCGATGCACCTTCCCGCACTCGAGGTGCGCCCGGCGACAACAGCGGCCAGCACGCGCCAGCTGAGCGGATCGCTGACGCCTTGCAATACACGCAGCAGGAAGTCGTGGGCCGCTGCGAGCTCCTCGCCGTCGCGTAGCTCTGGCCCGGGCGAGGGCGCGCCTTCGGTGAAGGCGAACGAGCCGAGCTGCTCGCCAGCAGCGATCGCGTCCCGCAGGCGAGCGGCTAGCGCCCGGGCGAGCTGGGGCGAGACGCAAGGGGTGATGACGCTCATGCTCCGGCCCCGTCTTGCCTTCCGGCGCGATCGCCGCCGTCGACGCTCGCGCCAACCGGCACCGCTTCGGCCTGTCCGAGTGCCTGCTCGACGAGCGCGGTCAACTCCGCGACCTCGAAGGCGGCGCCTATGGTCTTGGCCGCGTCTGAGTACATCGCGAGGTCCTTCGGGCAGGTGACGATGAAGTAGTCGATGTCACCGAGCGCCTGCGCCTCGCGGATGCGCTGCTCGCTGGGTCGCTCGACGAGCTTTGAGTCGTCCATCCAGATCCGGCCGCCGCCCGCGCCGCAGCAGAACGTGTTCGTCCCGTGGCGGGGCATTTCGACCAGCTCGGCGCCGGTTGCTGCGATCAGCTCGCGGGGCGCGTCGGTGATCCGGTTGTAGCGGGCCAGATAGCACGGGTCGTGGTAGGTGACTCGGGTGCCGCTCAGCGGCGTGCACAGCGAGATCTGCCCGCGCGTCACGAGCTCTGCGATCAGCTCGGTGTAGTGGTAGACCGGCTTGTCGAGACCGTACTGCGGATACTCGTTGCGCAGTGTGTTCAGCGAGTGCGGGTCGGTCGTGAAGATTGCCTCGTACTGGGCTTCGGCGAGCACGCCCATGTTGTGCTCGACAAGCATTTCGAACAGGCCCTCTTCTCCGATCCGGCGCACGTCGTTGCCGGCGTTGCGCTCGCCGTCGTACAGCAGCCCGTACGAGATCCCGGCGTCGCGCAGGATGCGCGCAACGCGCTGGGAAGCCGCCTGAACCCGCTCGTCGAACGATGCGAAGTCGCCCACGAACCAGACGTACTCCACCGCCTCCTTGCGCGCATCGGGGATCGTGAAGTCAAGGCCTTTGGCCCAGCGCGCGCGCATACGCGAGGACTTGCCGTAGGAGTTGCCCTGCTTGGCGAAGTTCTCGAGCGTTTGCTGCAACAGCGGCTCGATCCGCCCCTGGTCGACCAGGCTACGCCGCATATCGATGATCGTCGGCACGTGCTCGATCCCTACCGGGCACGCCTCCACGCACGCCATGCAGGTGGTGCACGACCACAGGACCTCGTCGGAGATCACCGGCTCGGCGCCGTTGCCGTCTCTCTGCTCCTCGGGATGGGCGTAGAGCCGGTCACGTATGTCGAGGATCAGCTGCCGCGGCGCGAGTGGCGTACCACTTGCGGTCGCCGGACACACGGCCGTACAACGCCCGCACTCTGTGCAGGAGTAGGCGTCGAGGACCTGCTTCCAGCTCACGTCAGCCAGCGAGGCGACGCCCACGAGACCCTTGGCCGGCCGGTCGAGCGCGGCCACGGTGGCCGCCGGCACCTGCGAGACCGCCAGCGGCCGATCCGCGGAGCGGGGCGGCAGCTTGCCGAAGAACACGTTCGGGACGGCGGTGATGATGTGAAAGTGCTTGGACAGCGGCAGCAGGTTCAAGAAGATGAGCACGGTGACGTTGTGCAGCCACCATCCGACCTCGCTGACGGTGTGCGCCGATGGGCGGCTCAGTCCGCCGAGCGCGGCGGCGACTAGCGCGGTCAGCGGTGCGAAGTCGCGCTCGTTGCCGTGGATGTTGCCGGCGACCAGCCGGCCCGAGTCGTGCAGCAGGCCGCCGACCATGATGAACAGGATGAACACCAAGATCAGGATCCCCTCCCAATGCGGGGCGCCGCGGTAGCGATCCTCTGCGCTGCCGATCCCAAACAGGCGCGGCGTGTGGACGATCAACCGCCGGTACAGCATGTAGCTGACCGCGACGATCACGCTCGCCTCGAGCAGGTCGCGGGCAATGAAGAACGGTGGCCCCAGCAGCTGATCGGGCCCAAAGCCCGGGATGTGCCAGCTGGCGTCGAACGTCCGCCCAAACAGGGTGACCACCTGCAGGCCGAGGACGACGAAGCCCCAGAAGATCAATGCGTGCATGATCCCGGCCGGCTGCTCGCCGGTCAGGAACTTCTTCTGGCCGAGCGCGTAGACGGCCGTGCGCCTGAGGCGCTCGCCGACGCGGTCTGTGCGGCCCGCCGGGCGCGCGGCAAACAGAAGCTTCCCGCGGCCCGCGATCGTCCGCGCGAAGACCAGGAGTGCGATCGCGGCGACGATCGGGAATGCGACGTGGCTCATGCAGTCACGGCCTGGAGCTGCTCGATCAGCGCCGGCAGCACGTCGAACAGATCCTCGGTGGTGCCGTAATGGGCGACGTCGAAGATCGGCGCCTTCTCATCGGAGTTGATGGCGATGATCAACTCGGCATCGCTCATCCCTTCCAGATGCTCCGGAGCGCCGGAGATGCCGCAGGCGATGTACAGCTTTGGCTTGACTGTGCGGCCGGACTTGCCCACCTGCCGCGTTTTCGGTAGCCAGCCGGCGTCGGTCACCGGCCGAGACGCGCTGACGGTGGCGCCCAGCGTGTCCGCGAGCTCCTGCGCGATCTCGATG
>CAXMLR010000550.1:0-4897 GCA_964194275.1 uncultured Solirubrobacterales bacterium | reverse complement strand
CCATTGGCCCCGACGACTGAACGGTTACGCTTTTTGTTGGGTGGGTTTCACGGTCTATAGAGGACGTGTCCCCAATATGTCCCTGGCCGGCGTATCATGTGGGACATGGCTGGCGCGCTGCAGCCACCTACAGGGCGTGTCTTCCGCGTGCAGCGGGCACGGGGACCGGTCTGGTACGCGAAATACCGGCTCCCTGACGGCCGGCAGGTCCAAAGGAAGCTCGGGCCGGCATGGGCCGAGCGTGGACGGCCGCCCGCCGGCTACTTCACCAAGCGCACGGCCGAGGATGGCTACGAGGGGTGCTGGATGAGGCGCGCGAGGAACGCTGCCGGGGATGGTCCGGACCGGCGTGACATTCGCGGACGCTGCGGCTGAGTGGCTGCGCTACGTGGAGCAGGACCGCCTGCGGAAGGCCTCGACGGCGTCGACGTACCGCTCTTTGCTGCGATCACAGATACTGCCGACGTTTGCCGAGCTGCCGCTCGAGTCGATCACCCCGACGATGATCGAGCGTTGGATCGGCGCGATGGCTCGGACTGCAGCAACGCGCACGAAGGCGCTCGTGATGATGCACGGGATCTTCCAGCGGGCCCGGAAGGTGTGGGGGCTTCCGACCAACCCGGTGCGTGATGTGGAGAAGCCGCCGCTGAGCCGGACCGGCGACATCGAGGTGTTCTCGCCTGAGGAGGTATGGGCGTTGGTTCGGGCCGCGGCCTCCGAGCAGGACGCCGCGATCTTCCTCACGGCCGCGTTTACCGGATTGCGCCGCGGCGAGCTCCTGGCGCTGCATTGGCGGGACGTCGACTTCACGGGATCGGTGATCCGGGTGCGTGCGAGCTATCACGAAGGTGTGCTCTCGACGCCGAAGTCAGGGAAGGTCCGGTCCGTCCCGCTCGCTCCCGACGTCGCAGCCGCGCTGGCCAAGCTCGGACAGCGCGGCGCGTTCATTAGCGATGACGACCTGGTCTTCGTCGGGGAGTGGGGGAGCTACCTGGACGCGTCAGCCCTACGGCGCCGATACGACTCGGCGTTGAAGCGCGCCGGCGTGCGCAGGCTCCGCTTCCACGATCTGCGTCACACCTTCGGAACGCGGATGATCGGCAAGGCCGACATCCGCCGCGTCCAGGAGTGGATGGGCCACGCCGATATCCAGACCACCATGAAGTACCTCCATTACGCCCCGCGCGAGGAGGACGCCCGCCTCGTTGCTGAGGCGTTCCAGCTCTCAGCCGCTCCGGCTTCCCAGCACGCTCCTGAATCCTGATCGTCTCCAGGACAGATCCATTCTCTGGATTCCGCACTTCTCGTACGCCTTGGTTGGGCTAGATGTTGGATGTTCTCGATGACAGCTCCCACCTGCGAGCATCTGCAGGGGGCTTTCGACAAGCATGTGGACACCCTGGTCGACACCCAAATGACATTCGAGGGCGACGGGACGTTTTGAAGGTCCCTCCCCGACATCGCAAAGCGGGCCCCCGGTCCGTTCGGTTCGCCGCAGTCGGTTTCGCGCGCGTGGAACTTCCCCGAGCACGACGCGAGGTCAAAGCCTCCCCTTTCCGCGCGCGGGTGACTCGGCGTTTCCTCCGTCACCCCCGGCGCTCCGGGCGCGCGAGGTCGAGCCGCGCCCGGATGCGCGGCCGATATTCACGCGCGAGGCTCGACGTCTGGGCAGCCGTACCCGTTCTCCTCGATGCCACTGTCTGAGATGACCTCTCCGCGGGAAAGACTCCTACGCGACAAACGGATGGCCGCATCCGCCGCTCACCGGCCATCTGGACGGCACCGTGAGTCTCGAGATTGGCGAATACGAGGGGAGCAGACCCCGGTGCGGCGAGACACCTGCAATGACGTGACGCGGCACCCGGGGGACGAGGTCGCCCCGACGGCGCACCCGCGTTCGTTCCGGAGGGGGCGGCTGATGGTGCTGCCTGGCGAGCGCTCGAGACGCTCGCTCCGCCACGAGCAGTTGCGCGTCGCGCCGTGGCTGAGACACCAGGGGTTGTCGTCGTTCTGAGCGGCCTTGTGACTCCTGCCGGAACGCGTTTGCTCCGTCTGTAGAGGAGATGGCGCCTGCGGGCTGATCCTTTCGAGGCCGAAGCGAGGCCAGTCGCGCGTTGACCTTCGGTGAGCGATTCAGGTCGTGCGTGGTTCTGGTACGACGCGCGCCTCGTCGAGCAGTCTGTGCGCGTTAGCGATCGCTGGCACGATGCCTTTGCGTTCGTAATGGCTGATCGCCTGCTTGAGGATTGGCGCCGCCTCAGCACCCCGACCCTGGCGTAGGAGGATTTCACCGAGGCAGGCCAGGGCGTCACCGCGGAGGTGTGGGCCTTGTGTCCGGGTGGCGATCTCGGCCGCTTCGCGGGCGAGATTCTCGGCAGTGCTGGGGTCGCCGAGCTGCTGTGACGCGAGCGAGTGGGCGAGTCGCCAGACGATCTGCGGCTGGACGTCATAATCGAGCGAGTCTGAGCCGGCGAGGAGTGCAGCATCTGTCGCGGCTTCGGGGTGTCCGCACCGCGCGAGGGCGACGGCGTGCCAGGCGACGCACTCGGACAAGAGGCTCGCGTCAGGGTCCCGTGTGAGGATCTCTCGGGCGGTGTGGAAGTATGCTTCGGCGGCGGTGAAATCGCCTGCGAGCAGCTCGCGCTTGCCGCCGAACGACTTTCCGATCGCCACCCAGTAGTCCAGGCGGCGCGTCTCACAGGTCTTGCTCGCTTCAGCGAGCTGCTCGCGCGCGAGGACGAAATCGCCTGTCATCGCCGTGAGCGTCGCGTGTGAAATCTGGAGCAACGCCGTATGGATCGTTCCTGGGTGAGCCACGGCGAGCGCCTCCTGGCAGAGGCGCAGGCCCTCATCAACCGGCAGCGACGCGTGCACGGCGGAGAAGCAAATCGCGACGTGGTGATAGTGGAGGTCTGTATCTCCAGCGGTGCGAGCGTGTTCGAGACCTCGCTGCGCCGCGGCAAACGCTTCGTCATCGCGGCCGGCGTAGCTGAGGAGATCCGCAACCTGGTTCCAGGCTTGCGCGAGCGCGCGGCCGTCGCCGTGAGGCTCGAGGGCGGCGATCGCGCCCCGGACCGTTTCCAGCGCGTCGGTGGCGGCTCGCAGACCTGCGAACGCCTCCTGCCTTGCGGTGTTGATTTCGGCGGTTAGGCGCAACGTTTCAGCGCCGGCGCTTGCGGCGGCGCTGGCCGCCTGTTTGAAGACGCTGATCGCCTCGATGGTGTTCCCAAGATCAGCCATCGCCTGGCCGAGGCCGATCAGGAGTTGGGCGCGCAGCCGGTCGTCGGCCGGATGGAGCTCGATTCCTCGTTCGCCCAGCCTGCTGGCGGCGGGGAAGTCCGAGGTTCCGAACGCGCGGCGGCTGGCGTCCGCGAACCGTGCAGCGCCACGATCCGCCAGGACCTGCAACTCCCCTCCTGGGTCGCCGAGCTCGCGACGTAGCCGGCAGGCGTGTTCCAGGTGCGTGCCGACGATCTCGCCGTAGACCCCGTCACGCTCACCGCCGGACGCCCGCTCGAGATGGTCCGCATAGTGCTCGTGCAGGTGCCCGCGGCGGCGCTTTGAGATCGCGCCGTAGGTCGCGTCCCGAACCAGGATGTGATGAAACTCGTATCCGATGCTCCCGTGCCGCTCGTCGAGCTCGATCAGCTGCTTGGCGAGCAAGCTCGCGAGCGGAGCGTCAAGCTCGACCTGCTCAGCGGTGAGTGCGCGGAGCTCCGTGTACAGGAACTCCTTGCCGACGACCGCCGCGCACTCAAGCAGCTCGCGTTCGCTCTCGCCCAGCAGATCGAGTCTGGCGGATAGGATCGCCCCGATCGTGGGCGGGATTCGCAGCGCATCGAGCGGACGCACCAGGGTCCACGGTCCGTCGGGCTCGCGTCGCAGATCCCCGTCGTCGATCAGCATTCCGAGCAGCTCCTCAACCACCAGCGGATTGCCGCCGGCGACCTCGAGCACCCGTGGCAGCAGCTCGCTGGTTGCCGGCCCCTGGCCGAGCAACGCTGAGAGGAGGGTCTCACAGTCGCGCTCGTCCAACGGCCCCAGCTCGATCGTGCGCGCCCGCCGCAGCGAAGCGCCCCAGTTCTGATGAGCGTCGAGCAGCTCTGGACGCGCGGTGCACAACAACAGCACCGGCACCTCCAGCAGCGCCAGCTGCTCAACCAGATCAAGCAACGGCGGCTTGGCGAAATAGACGTCCTCCAACACCAACACCAGGGGGCTGCGGACAGTCAGCGCACGCAACAACAACACGAGATCGTTCGGACCCTCCTCGGCCGCCCCGGCCAGCGGCCCCAACCCCAGAAACCCGACCAGCCGACTCGCGACAACCCCCGCGATCTCTCCGCACTCACCCTCCAACACGCCCGTCAGCGCCGCGATTATCCGCCCGGCGTGATCGTCAGGCGTCGTCCCGACCGCCTGACAGACGATTTCCGCCAACGGCCAGAACGTTGTGCCCTCATCGTACGGCAGGCAGCGCCCGCTCAAGACCCTCGCGCGAGACTCGACCGCGCCAACCAGCTCGCGGACCAACCGCGACTTACCCGTACCGGCGTCACCAATGACGCTCACCAACACCGCGACCGATCCAGCGACCGCCTCCTCAAACGCCACGATCCCGGCCTCAAGCTCCCGCTCGCGACCGATCACCGGCGCCGCAAGCCGCCGCCCGCCCGCCCGGCCATCCAAGGCCAACCCGATCGCACGATGAGCAGACACCATTCCGCTCTTGCCCTTCAGCGAAAGCTCGACTCCATCTACGCGCACCCGGTCCCGCACCAGACGGTACGTCGATTCACCAAGCAGGATCTCGTCCGGCCCCGCCGCCGCCTCGAGCCTCGAGGCGACATTCACCGCATCACCCACGATCCCGCCACTCAAATGCCGATCGAGCTCG
>CAXMLR010000549.1:0-4815 GCA_964194275.1 uncultured Solirubrobacterales bacterium | reverse complement strand
TCGCGCCAGCGGCGGCCCTGGCGGGCGGATCGGGGACGGGCAAGGTGGTCTGCATCGTCTCAGGGGCGAACATCGATCTCGCCAAGCTGGCGGAGATCCTCACCGGAGGTGAAGAATGAGTGATGGCGTGCCGGACGACATGCATGCGCCAGTACTGCCCGGCCGGGGCGGCAGCGACTACGAGCGCTATCTGCGAACCGATGAGCTGCTGGCCTTGCAGAAGGAACCGGCGGAGCGGGTACACCACGACGAGCTGTTGTTCCAGACCGTGCATCAGAGCTCAGAGTTGTGGCTGAAGCTGGCCGGCGAGGAGGTCGAGGAGGCAGCGGCCTGCCTGGAGGCCGGTGAGCCCGCGGGCGCGTCGCGGCTGCTGCGGCGCGGCACGCAGTGCCTGCAATACGTGACCGCCAACCTCGAGATGCTGAACCAGATGGACCCGTGGGAGTACCACCAAATCCGGGTCGTGCTCGGTCACGGCAGTGGCTTCGACTCTCCAGGTTTTCGCCGTCTTCCCCACGCCACCCAGCGTGCCTGGCGGGCGTTCTCAGCCTTGCTCGCTCGAGCGGGCCTGGAGCTGACCGAGCTGTACCGCGAGGGGCGGCGGCACGAGGATCTCTACCAGGTGGCCGAGCTGCTGACTGAGTGGGACGAGCGCCTCTGGGTATGGCGCTTTCGCCACTACACGATCGTGGCCCGCGCCCTGGGCGAGGACACGGTGGGTACACAGGGCACGCCGGTGCAGGTCCTCGGCAAGCTGATCGCGCAGCGCCAGCTGCCCAAGCTGTGGGAGGCGCGCAGCCGGCTGGTCGAGCTGTTCGACGCCGAGCGCGCCGCGCAGGGGAGATCGGGAGCCTGACCGCTGGAGGTGCGGTGCCGTCAGGCCTCGAGGGCGTTCAGCGCGGCGGCCAGGCGGTCGACCTCGGCCGGCGTGTTGTAGTGGATGAAGCCGACGCGCACTGCGTCCTGGTCGTAGCCGAGGCGGCGGTAGAGGTTCAGCGAATACCACGAGTCGTGGGCCCACACGCCCATGTTCTCTTCGGCCAGCCGGTGCGCGACCTGGGCCGCGGGCACACCGTCGACGTTGAGAAGGAAGGTGGGAACCCGTCCCTGCATTCCCGACAACCCGTAGATCTTCACCCGCTCGGATAGGCCGGCCAGGAAGCGCTCACCGAGACCCCGCTCGTAGGGCACGATGACCTCGAATGCGCCGAGCGACTCGAGGTAGGCGAGCGTCGCGTTGAAGCCGGCTAGCAGCTCGTAGGGGAGAGTCCCGGTCTCAAAACGCCGTCCCAGAGGGCTGTTGGGCGCCGGGCGAGCTTTGTAGGGCCGCCAGGTCTCGAGCACCGCTGCCCGTCCGTAGGCCACGCCGAGGTGCGGGCCGCAGAACTTGTAGGGCGAGCAGAGGAGGACGTCGGCGTCGATCCGGCGCACGTCGATCGGCTCATGGGCGGCGTAGTGGACGGCGTCGACCCAGGCCAGTGCGCCGGCCTCGTGGGCGAGCTGGCACACGCGCGCGGCATCCACGATCGTGCCGGTCGCGTTCGAGGCCCACGCAAATGCGACCACGCGGGTGCGCGGGCTGAGCTTGGCCCGCAGATCATCGAGGTCCAGGGTAGTGTCCTCGTGCAGGTCGATGTGCTTGACCACCAGGTCCCGGTCGTGAGCCAGCTCGAGCCACGGCGCCACCCCGCCGTCGTGGTCCAGTGAGGAGACGAGGATCTCGTCGCCGGCGTCGAACCGGCGTCCCGCCGTGCGCGAGAGCATGAAGTCCAGCGAGGTCATGTTGGCCCCGAAGATGATCTCGTGCGGTTCACAGCCGAGGAACCGCGCCGCGCCCACCTCGGCCCGCTGGAGAATCTCCTTGACTCTGAGGCTGGTCGCGTAGACCGCCCCGAGGTTCGCGCTGGCCTCTCGCATGGCCTGGGCTATCGCCTCGCCGACCTCGTCGGGCACCTGCGACCCGCCGGGGGCGTCGAAGAAGGCAAAGTCGCCCTGGAGCGAAGAGAATCTCCGCCGAACGGCTTCAACCGAATAGGTTTGCTCGATCACGTCAGCCATGGCTTCGCCTCGGGCCCGACGCTGCCAGCTTGCGTTGCGGACCCGACGGTGATTTGATCAAGATTACAAGATACGACTTTCTCCGAGGGAGCCGGCGCTTGACCAATTTCCGCACAGAACAGCCTGGAACGTCAGCGTGAGCTTCCGTGTCACCCGCAGCGCCAAGGCGGCTTGGCAGGGCAACGTAGAGGAGGGCGGCGGGCGGATCGCCCTGGGCAGCGGCGCCTTCGATGGCCCGTACTCGCTGCGCTCACGTGAGCGGGACGGTGAGCGCACGACCAACCCCGAGGAACTGCTCGGCGCGGCCGAGGCTGGCTGCTACACGATGTCCCTGGCCAACGTCCTCGGCGAGGCCGGCCACCCGGCCGGCGACATCCGCACGACGGCCAGGGTGACGCTGGCGCAGGTCGACGGCTCGTTCACGATCACCCGCATAGACCTGGAGACCGTGGCGGAGGTCCCGGGGCTGGACGCGGAGCGGTTCGGCGAGCTGGCCCAGCAGGCCAAGGACTGCACGGTGTCCCGCGTTCTGACCGGAACCGAGATCACGCTGGCGGCAAGCCTTGGCGGCGCCTGAGGACATCCGTGCACCGGGCCGCTGAGGACATCCGTGCACCGAGGGCGTCACGCGCCTGCGCGGTAGATTCGGCTGGCGTGCCCCCCCGGGCCATCGACGGGGTGCTGGCGCGCCGAGCCACTCTCGGTCTCCACACGGGCTTCGCGGCGCTCGAGCAGGCTCTGCTCGAGTGTGCGTATGGGCGCTCGGAGCTCCTGGACAGCGGTTCGCGTGAAGTTGCCATGTTCGTGCTCGGCGGCCGCGGCATGCTGCACGTGGACACCTCGCAGTACGAGCTCGAGCCTGAGACCGGGATTTCGCTGGGTCCCCACCGGACCTACCGGCTCGAGAGCTCGGGGCCGGAGGCGCTGAGGCTCGTCGCCGTCGAGATCCCGGACCCCGGACGATCGGCGTCAGCGCAGGTGGTCGGGATCAGCCGGCTCGCCGACCAGGCCACCGTGGCAGCCACCACCTCGCGCGAGTTTCGGATCGTCGCCGACGCGGCCAGCGGGCTGTCCTCGGCCACCCACTTCGTCGGCTACATCCCAGCGCTCCGCGCGCCCGAGCACTTCCACACCTACGACGAGGTGATCTACGTGCTCGACGGGCATGGCACCCTGCACGTCCAAGGCGAGCACCATCCGCTCGCGGCGGGATCATGCGTTCAACTTCCGGCACACACCGTCCACTGCCTGGAGAACACCGACGTCGGCGTGATGCGCGTGGTCGCGGTGTTCCGTCCGTCCGGCTCGCCGGCCGAGGCGTACTACCCGGACGGGACGAGGGTCCCCGTGGAGCCCGCTCAGGGCCCGTAAGCCACAGCATCACGAGGAGGAGAAGACATTGAAGATCCGGATCATCATCGCTGCGATTGCAGCGGGCGCCATCGCCCTAGCCGGCTGCGGCAGCTCGAGCAGCAGCAGTAGCAGCACCGCGAGCTCAGGCTCGAGCGGGAGTTCCTCGGGCGGCGGAAAGTGCACCGCCTCGGTCGGCTTCGAGGGTCCGATCACCGGACAGGTGGCGATGCTCGGCTCCGAGCAGCTGCACTTCGCCCAGTTGGCGGTGTCGATGGACAACGCGGCCAATGGGACGAACATCACGCTCGTCCAGGGCGACACGCAGCTGCAGCCCTCGCAGGCCACCACGGTCAGCCAGCAGTTCATCTCCAATGCCAAGATCGTCGCCGTCGTCGGTCCGGCCGGGAGCCAGGAGGTAAAGGCGGTCGGCCCCTTGTTCGGGCGGGCGGGACTCGGGTTCGTCACCGGCTCGGCCACGAGCTCGGATCTGACCAGCGGCGCTAACCCGACGTTCTTCCGGGCCGTCTCCCGAGACGATGTGCAGGGGCCGCAGGATGCGCGCTACATCGTCAACCACCTGCACCCGAAGGCGGTGCTGCTGGTCGACGACCAAGAGGCCTACTCGACCGGACTGGTGGCTGCGATGACCCCGATCCTGAAGTCGGCCGGCATCAGCGTCGCCCATGAGTCGGTGAGCCAGAAGGTGACCGACTTCTCCTCGCTGATCTCCAAGGTCACGCCGAGCACGTCGGTGGTGATCCTGCCCTGGCAGGTGGCTGCGAACGCGCAGCAGCTCGGCCGCAACCTCACCGAGCAGCACAAGCACGCGATCATCTTCGGCACCGACGGCCTGTTCTCGCCCGGCACGTTTACGATCAACGGCTCGTACGTGTCCGCGTTCGGCCCGGACATCCGGGGGATCCCGTCCGACGCCACGCTGGCCAGTGCGGCGAAGGCCAAGTTCGGCTCCTTCGGCACGTTCGGGCCGCCGGTGTTCGCGGCCACGCACGTGATCGACGAGGCGATCTCTTCGGCGTGCAAGTCGAGCCAGACGCCAACCCGCAGCAAGGTTCTGGCGGCGATCAAGCAGACGAACGAGCCGACCTCGATCCTTGGGCAGCCGGTCAAGTTCGACTCCCACGGAGATCTGGTAGGCGGGAAGTTCTTCCTGTTCAAGATCAACGCCAAGGGGACTTACAAGCTGATCCCGAGCGCGTGATCGGCTGACCCCTGGCTGCCATGCCGTGCGCGCCTGCGAGTTGGGCGCGCACGGCCGGCAGCTGACTGGACCGAACACCGAGCGGATGCACTTCTTCGTCCAAGAACTGGTGAATGGGATCACCACGGGGAGCCTGTACGCGCTCGTCGCCCTCGGCTACTCGATGGTCTACGGAGTGCTCAAAC
>CAXMLR010000548.1:0-2380 GCA_964194275.1 uncultured Solirubrobacterales bacterium | reverse complement strand
TCGGGGCCGGCGATGTGGTCGGGCAGGTTGTAAGCGGGGTTAGCGTGAGTTGGTGAGCCTCTTGCGGGTCGTTGGGGTGGGTGTCGGGGCCGGCGATGTGGTCGGGCAGGTGGCGATCTCCCAGCAATAGGCGGCGAGTTCGCGGGCGATCGCGACAGCGACAACCCCGCCGGGTTTGCGGCGGGTGTCTCTGAGTTGGCGCCAGCGAGCGTTGAGCCGGCGTTGCGCGCGCCAGGAGATGTTGATGATCTCGGGTGCTTGCCCACGTTGGCGGCGCTCGAGCGCTTCGCCGACCGCCGGGCCGCGGCGGTAGTGATGGGCGGCCTCGACCAGCAGTCGGCGGGCGTGGGTGGAGCCGGCCTTGGTGATCGACCCGAGCCGCCGTTGCTGACCGGTGGTGTGCTCAGACGGGACGATCCCGAGATAGGCCGAGAGCTGGTCGGGATGATCAAAGCGCTCCCACTCACCGATCTCGGCGCACAGCCCGACCGCCGTCAGTGTGTCGATCCCGCGCAGGCACCGAAGCCGGGCCACCGTGGGTGCGCACGGGGCGCTGAGCGCGAGCTTGGCGAGGTCGGTCTCGACCTGGTCGCGGCGGGCGATCAGCACGTCATGGGCGTGCAGATAGTCACCCAGCGTCGCCCGTGAGGCATGATCTGAGAACCGCACCGACGTCAGCCACGAGCGGTGCCTGCGTGTCCACGCCTCACCGGTGCCCTCCCAGTAGATCTCACGACGCAACAAAAACCCCCCGATTCGATGCCGGGCGCGCGCGAGATCGACGCGGATGTCTTCGCGGCAGCGGACCAGATCACGCAACTGCTCCCGCTCGACAGACGGGATCGTGACCAGCGTCAACTCGCCCGCCGCCAGCAGCCTCGCCAGTCGGATCGCGTCGCGCTTATCGGTCTTGATCCTGTCCGCCGGTGGACGCTCGGTCTTGCCCGGCGCGCACACCCCGAGCTCGACCCCCTCCGCCAACGCCCGCCGCGCGAGCCCGTAGCCGGTCGGACCTGCCTCATAGACCATCCGCGCCGGCCGCTCCACACCACGCAGCCACGGCAGCAGCTCGTGCGGGCGGCCGACCACCCGCTTCGTGGTCACCTCACCCGTGGCCTGGTCAAAGATCGCGAGCGTCGACTCGCGGGCGTGCACGTCGAGACCGACCCAGCGGATACCGTCAGGCATGTCGGCACCTCCTCGTAGATGTGGCCCGTGCCGAAGCTGCAATCTTCGGCACGAACATCAACCCCGCTGCGCGGGGGTGCCGACTACCTTCGATCTCCAGCCAGCCGGTCCTCCATACCGTCTGAAGCGCTCGCTAGGCCGTTACGGCCCAGCAATGGCCGTGGCGACCGTCGAGCTCGCCTTCTGGATCGTGATCGCATCGCATCGCACTGCTCCAAAGCCCGGGCGGAGCATGGGCCGACCCCGACGCGCAGGCGCGCTCCCTTCCGGGCGGGGGAGCCGGAACAAACCGTAGAGGAGGCCCACGCAGGATCCCATGGGGCCTTCCGTGCAGTGGCGAGCCGTGATTGTCGATAGCTTTGTGCGATGCCAGGAGCAGAACTGCATACCGTCGAGGAGGCCGTTCGCGTGATTATGCGTGACCTCGAAACGCCCTCGACGGTGGGCGGTACGTGGAGCGTGTTGGGCGAGCCCACCGCCGGAAAAAGCGCCGTCCTCGAAGAGCTCCACGACCGCTTCGCCCGCGACGGCACGATTCGACCGATCCTCGTAACCCCGCCGCCGCGGGCCTACGACGCTGCGCACGCCGCGCTTATCGACCTCGCCGAGGGAGTGGACCTCACTCCCAGCACGCTCTCAGACCTGCAAGATCCGGAGGCGTCCTGGTCGTCGAAGCTCAAGCGCGTACGCGCGGGACTCGCACGCGAGGGACGGTTCGTGCTTTTGCTCGATGAGCCCGACTCGTGGTCCCCGAACGAGACTTATTTCACAGCATTCGTGCATGACATATGGAACCTTGTCTTCGATGGCATCGGGATCCCAACCGTAACGGCCGGACCGACGCCGTTCCGCGTCCGCGGGCATCACGCCATCCGCCTCGCCGCCGCAAGTAGCCCAGATGACGTGCTCGGCGCGATCGATGCGCCGGCGTTAAGCACGGCGAAGGATCGGGTCGTGTACGGCTTCGGGAAGAGCCTCGCGTCGATCTCGCCGCTCCAGATTCGGCTGCTCGTGGCCATCGCAGCACTCAGCGAGCCGGCGCTCGATCGCATCGACCCAACGGCCATCGAGCATCGTGCTGCGCTGGTAGAAGTTCTTTCGAGCCTGGTTGACGCCCAGAGCCCGCCGCTACGCGACCTGTGGCTCCACCTCGCCGCGGTACGCGAGCCGTTCGATGCCGAGCTTCTTGGAC
>CAXMLR010000547.1:0-5024 GCA_964194275.1 uncultured Solirubrobacterales bacterium | reverse complement strand
CGAACATCTGGCACGCCCGGGCGGGGACTACGCCGCCGACGTAGCCGGCTCCACCCGCGCCAGCGCCACCAGTTCGGCCGCGCGCTCGACGTCCAGGCGCCCCGCCCCGGGCTGCTCGGCGTTGGCGACACCGGCCGCCATCCCGGTGGCCAGCGCGTCTGGCCACCGGGAGTCGCGGCCGAGCGCGACGACCAACCCGGCAAGAAATGCGTCCCCGCTGCCCACCGGATACGGGCCCCACGCCGTCAGCTCTCCCGCCCAGGCCGAGCCGTCGGGGGCCACGGAGAGCACGCCGGCCGTCCCGCGCGTGATCACGGCGCCGTGGCCTTCGCCGCCCGCCCGGCGACGGAGCTCCCGTCCAGCGGCCAGGGCCTGCGTGGAAGTCGAACACGGGCCGCCGAGGAGCTCAGCCGCTTCGGCGGCATTGATCTTGACCACGTCCGGCCCGGCACCCAGCGCGCGGGCCAGGGCAGTGCCACTCGCGTCCAGCGCGGACCGCAGCCCGACGGCGCGAGCGGAGTCGATCACCGCCGCGTAGCCATCCTCCGGAGCGCTCGGAGGCATCGATCCCGAGATCGTCATCCACCCTCCGGCCCAGGGGCTCACCTCCTGCGCGAGCATCTCGCGCAGCGCGGCGGAGAATTGCTCCCAGCCTTCGCCGCCCGACTCCGGGCCGGCCTCGTAGAACTCGGTCAGCCTCTGCGTCTCACGATCGAACACGGAGAGGCTGCTCCGAGTCTCCCCGTCCATCCACGCCACCCGGCGCTGGATGCCCTCGGCGCCGAGGGCATCATCGATCCACCGCCCCGCGTGTCCGGCCAGCAGGGTCAAAACGGACACCTCGCCGCCGAGTGCCGCCGCCGCCCGAGCAACGTTCAGCCCCTTGCCACCGGGAACGGCCATGAAGTCGAGCGGACGGTGAATCGAGCCGGGCTCCACTTCCTGCACCTCGAACAGTCGATCGATCGAGGGGTTGGCGGCCAGGCAGACAATCACGCGGGCACTCAGTCAGCCGATTGCCTGCAGGGCCTCGGCCAGGGTTGGCTGCGCGGCGGTGCCGCCCGCCGACCGGGTCGAGAGCGACCCGCAGGCACAGGCCAGCGCCAGCGAGCGATCGAGCGGCATTCCCTGCCGCTGGCCGGCCAGAAACCCGGCGGCGAAGCAGTCGCCAGCGCCGATGGTGTCGACAACGTCGACGCCGAGCGCCGACGCGTGCGCCAGTGCATCGCCTCGGCGTGCCAGGGCACCCCGGGCGCCGAGCTTGACTACCACTCCCCCGCCGCCGCCGGCCAGCTTCTCGGCCGCCACCTCCAGGTCGGACACCCCCGCGATCAGCCGTGCTTCCTGCGCGTTGGGAAAGAGCCAATCGGTCTGAGCGAGCACTGCGGCAAGCTCGCCGCCCCAGCGCTCGGTCGGGTCCCAACCCGTGTCGAGCGAGGTGCTGGCCCCCTCTGCTCGGGCGGCTTGGAAGATCCCGGAAAGGGCCGCATGGAGGCGTGGAAGCAGGAAGTATCCGCCGACGTGGACGTGGCGCGCAGCGCGCAGCGCGTCCGTCGGTATGGGCTCGGCGCCGACCGTGGCCAGCGTCCCGGGCGCGGTGAGAATCGCCCGGTCGCCGTCCGCGCGCGCAAGGACCACGGTCAGTCCGGTCGGCGTCCCCGGGCGCACCGCGCACCACCTCGTCTGGACGCCGCGCCGATCCAGCGCGTCGAGCATGAAGCGACCAAACACGTCGGCCCCAACCACGCTGACCAGCGCCGTGCGCAGGCCCAGGCGAGCGGCCGCGCAGGCGGTTATCGACGCCGAGCCGCCGATCTCCAGACGCGCCTCGTCGATCGTCCGCTCGACCTGACCGAACACCGGCTCGACGTCCTCCCCGAACAGCACAAGATCGGGGTTGCAATCCCCGATCACCAAGAGGTCGAGGCCGCTCACGAGCCGCGCCGGCTCAGGCGGACACCGCGACGCCCGCTCACGCGGTCACCGTCGTGACGCCGGCATGTTCGAGGGCCTCCAATACGTGGGCCGGCGCCTTGTCGTCGGTGATCAGCACGTCGACACGATCCACGCCACAGATCCGCGCGAAGGTCACGCGGCCGAGCTTGGAGCTGTCAGCCACCACCACCACGCGCTCGGCGCGATCGATCAGGAGCTTGTTGGTGTTCGCCTCAACGTCGTGATGGGTCGTCAGGCCGGCCGCGGCTGCGATCCCGTCGACTCCGACGAACACGAGGTTGAGGTTGAGCGTCTGCAGACTCGCCTCGGCCAATGGTCCGACCAACTCGTAGGACTCGCTGCGGGCCACCCCGCCCGGGATCACCAGCTTCAGGTTCGGCCGGATGGCCAGCTCCGAGGCGATATTCAGCGCGTTGGTGACGATCGTCAGCCCAGGGCGGTCGGCGATCGCCCGCGCGACCTCGGTCGTCGTCGTGCCGCCGGTCAATCCGATCGCGCCGCCCTCGGGCACGTGCTTGGCGGCTTCCCGCGCGATCCGCAGCTTCTCCTCCTGATGGCGTGCAGCCTTGTAGCGCAGCGGAAGCTCGTAGAGCAGGCCGCGCGCGACCGCCCCGCCGTGCGTCCGAGTCATCAGCCGTTGTGAGTCCAGCAACTCGAGGTCACGGCGGATCGTCGCCCGAGAGACGTCGAGATCGTCAGCCAGCGGCCCCACCGCGACGCTCCCGCTCTGCGCAAGCCGCTCCAGGATCATGCTCAGGCGCTCGGACTGGTGCACGGCGGGAGCATACGCCCCGCCGCATATTTCAAAAACGATCGTGCTCGTTACTTCACGATATGAGCAGATTTGCGCAAGCGTTGTCCCGTCATCGAACGCCAGCGTGGGCCTTGCCGCGCGCAAACAGCGGCAGGTGCTGCGCGTTGGCCTCGAGCATCTCGTCAAGCAGCGCCTGCGTCTGGTCGAGGTCGAGCCGGGCCTGGATCGTCGGGTCGAGCAGGAACGCATGCAGCGCCGCCTGCCGGTCACCGCCCAGCGCCGCCTTGACCATCTGCTGCTCAAGCGCGACGTAGTGGCGCAGGTGCGCCGCCAGCGCCTCCGGCAGCGGTCCGGTGTAGATCGGCCTGATGCCGTAGGCGTTGACCTGGGTGTTGACCTCGACGATCGCCTCGTCGGGTAGGTTCGGGATCGTGCCGTTGTTGACCGTGTTGACGATGTGCATCTCGTTTCGGTTCCCGACGATCGCCTCGATGATGTCGATCACGTAGATGCCCGCGTCCTCGTCCCCGGCGGGCAGATCGGCCAGGCTGACCGGGCCGGCGTCGGGGGCGGTCCACTTCGTCGCTAGGTCCTCCAGCCTGCGCACGCGCTCCCGCTCGCCGGCCATGCTGTGCGTCGTGATGCCATAGCGCATCTTCACACCCTGGGCGGTGCCTGAATACGGCTCCTCGAGCCACTGCATCTGCGGGAAGTGCTCGACCCAGTGCGACCAGCAGTACGGCAGTACACCGTAAGTCTCGAGCGCCCATTTGACCACCGGGTTGGTAGTCCGCTCGCGCACCAGCGCAAGCCCGTCACGCCCGTCCTTGAGGCGAAACTCGGTCACGCTCGCGCAGTGGTTCAGCCCGGCCACCACCGGCGGCATCGCGATCTCTTCGTCCTGTACGCCCGCTTCGTGGGCGAGCCAGCCGACACTGAATGGCGCCACCGTACAAGAGCACAGGGCGAACGATCTGACCTCCGGCACCGAGCGCATCGCCAGCGCCTCGGTCGGCGCCGGATTGGTGTAGTTGAACACGTAGGCGTCCGGGGCCACCTCGGCGACGTCCCTGGCGACGCTGGCCAGCACGGGAGCATTGCGCAGCGCACGCATGATTCCGCCGGGGCCGATCGAGTCGCCCACGTGCATGACAATCCCGTAACGCCCGGGAATCTCCATGTCGCTTTCCCATGCCGCCATCCCGCCGACGGAGATGGCGGCGATCACGAAGTCGGCGTCGACCAGCGAATCGCGTTGGTCGAGCGTGCTGCGCACGGTCAGCGCGCTTGCCTCGCTGTCGATCAGCTTCCGCGCCAGCGAATCCATGACCCTCAGGCGGCCCTCATCCACATCCATCAGGGTGACGGTGGCGCCTGCCAGGACCTCCGACTGAATCAGCCGGCGAATCAGCAGCGGTACGAAGCTGCTGCTGCCCCCGCCGATGATCGTGAGTTTGATTCCCATTGCTTGTCTTTCCTCTCCACTGCCCGGCGCCTAGCCGAGCGAGTCTTCGCTCATCGGGAGCAACGAGGTTTCCAGCACGCGGTACGTGCGGGGTCTCGTCACTAAGTGCAGGATCGCGCCGGCTACCTCTTCCGGGCGCATCATGTCTGCGAGGTCCGGGTCCTCCGGGGTGCGACCGCGGCCCATCGCGAAGTCGGTCTCCACGCCTCCCGGGCACAGCGTGGAGCAGCGTACGCCGCGTCTGAACATCTCGTGGTCAAGCGAGCGCATGAAGCCGACCTGCGCGAACTTCGACGCTGCATACACGGCTTCGCCTTCGGGTCCCCTCTGTCCCGCGATCGAGGCCACGACCACCAGTTCCGCCGCATCGCTTTCGAGCAGGTGCGGGAGCGTGGCCCGGACCGTGTACAGCAGTCCCTTGACGTTGACATCGATCATCTCCTCCAGGTGCCGGGGGTCGAGGTCGAGGAACGCGCCGTATGCGCCGACTCCGGCGTTGGCCACGACGATGTCCAGGCCGCCGAAGCGCTCGACCACAGCGTCCACCAGCGCCTCGAGTTGCGCCGGATCGCGCACGTCGCAGGACTGCGCCAGCGCGCCATCGATCCCGAGGTCGCTCCCGCGCCGGCTTGCCAACGCAACCCTGGCACCCTGCTCGGCCAGCAGCCGCGCTGCGGCTGGCCCCATCCCCCCGCTGGTGTGCCGTGGTCCACCCTGGTGATCAACACCTCGGGGTGCCTGCTGATCGGCATCCTGATGATCCTGATCACCGAACGGTTCACTCCACACCCGCTGCTACGGCCCATGCTCGGGGTCGGTGTACTGGGCGGCTACACCACGTTCTCCACC
>CAXMLR010000546.1:0-5104 GCA_964194275.1 uncultured Solirubrobacterales bacterium | reverse complement strand
GCTCGAGGAGCGTCGTACTCGACCACGGTGTAGGTGAGCGTCGTCTGGCGGCCGAGGAAGCTCGTGCGGAGACGGAACTGCGTTCCTTCGCCGATCTCGCCGTCGGTCAGGCGGGTTGCCTCGAGCACCCCGGGGTCCCACTCCTGTTGTATAGCTCGTGGGCTTAGCCACGAGCCTTTGGACTTCGCTAACCGCCGACCCGCGCCGCCGCGCGCACCCAGATGATGAACACGGCTTGGAAGGGCAGCCGGGCCCACAGCGAAACCGTCCCGCCGGGCACGTCCGGGTAGTCGTCTGGATTCAGCGCCATGTGGAGGTTGGCGGGGAACACCGCGAGCAGTGTGGCGATCAGCCACCAGGCGCCGAAGCGGCGTGTGCGCCGGTGCATCAGCGCCGCGCCGCCGACGATCTCAGCGACGCCGCTGGCGTAGACCATCTCCGTGTGCGCGGGAACGTACGGCGGCATGATCCGCTTGTAGACCTTGGGCATCACGAAGTGGTTCACGCCCGCGGCGATGAACGTCGGGCCGCAGAGAAAACGAAGCACTCGCATGCCGCCACGCTACCCGAACCCGCCCACCGCTGGCGCGGCCGCTATTGCGCGCCGGTCTCCCCGTCCCGGCGGACCGCGTAGCCGGCCTGCTCGAGCGCGGCCACGATCGCGTCGCTGTGCTGCTCGCCGCGCGTCTCCAGCGAGATCTCAACGCCGGTCTCCCGAACATGCAGCGAGACCGCCTCACGCACGTGATCGGCGTGGACGACGTTGCCCCCGGCGTCGGCGACCAGCGCGAGCAGCGCGGCCAGTCCGCCGGGTCGATCCGGAATCCGTGTGAACAGTCGCAGCCGCCGGCCCGCGGTGGTCTCGTGGCGCTGGGCGATCGCTGCCAGCAGCCCCGCATCGACGTTGCCGCCTGAGAGCACGATCACCGTTGAGCCCTCGCCCGCCGGGGTGACGATGCCGCCGAGTAGCGCCGCGACGCCGACCGCCCCTCCGCCCTCGACGACGAGTTTGGCCCGCTCGAGCAGCCACACCATCGCCTCGGCGATATCGTCCTCTCCGACCACGACCATCTGGTCGACCAAGCGCTCGACCAAGGGCAGCGTGACCTCGCCCGGGCGCTTGATCGCGATCCCGTCGGCGATCGTCGGCTGCGCGGCAAACGACACCGGCACGTGCTGCTTGAGCGACTCCGGAAACGCGGCGCACGAGTCGACCTGAACGCCGATCACCTGCACCGAGGGTCGCTTCGCCTTGACCGCCCCGGCGATGCCGGAGATCAGCCCCCCACCGCCGACCGGTACGACGATCGTGCTCAGATCGCCCAAGTCCTCAAGCAGCTCGAGCCCCAGTGTCGCCTGGCCGAGAATCACGTCGGGATCGTCAAACGGGTGGACGAACACCGCTCCGGTCTCCGCCGCACGCTCGCGCGCAGCGGCCACGCAGCCGTCGACCGAGTCGCCGCCCAGGGTCACCACGCCCCCGAATGCCTCCACCGCCGCCACCTTGGCGACCGGCGCGTCACGCGGCATGAACACCTCGCACGGCAGCTGCTGTGCCCGGGCCGCGTAGGCCAGCGACTGACCGTGATTGCCCGCGCTGCCGGCCACCACGCCGCGCGGCTGATCGAGCCGTGAGAGCTTGTGGACCGCACCGCGGAGCTTGAACGAGCCCGTGCGCTGGAGGTTCTCGGCCTTGAGCAGAACCTGGCCCCCGCAACGCTCGGAGAGGCTGCGGGAGCTGAGGACCGGCGTGTGCCGGGTCAGCTGCGCCACGACGTCGCGGGCGGCGCGCGCCTCACCCGCGGCCAGCCGCGCGGCCACGCTGTCAGCCTGGCGTTGCGGGGAGGTTGGGCTCATGGAGAGGCCGATTTAGAGACTTGGCGGGGGCGAGATCCATTGTTAGACTCGTAATCGATGACTCATATATCAGTCGTGTGGAGCTTACCCAGGCGATGACGACGCAGTCATCACCGCCGGTGGGCAAGATCGCCTCGTCCCTGCTGCGGACCGGACATCCGCCGCGAGAGCTGCTGGCCGACAGAGCCTACGCCGAGCTGCGCGACCGGCTCGTCACGCTGCGGATTGCCCCTGGAGCGCCGATCGACGAGGACGTCCTGGGAAACGAGCTTGAGATGGGCCGGACCCCGGTGAGGGAGGCGATCAAACGACTCGCGCTGGAGAACCTGGTCACCGTGTTCCCGCGCCGCGGAACGTTCGCCTCAGAGATCAACATCACCGACCTGGCCCACATTTCCGACGTGCGCATGCACCTCGAAGCGCACGCCGCGGCCCGGGCGGCGCAGCGGATCACCGAACCACAGCGCGCCGAACTCAAGCGCTTGCTTAAGGAGCTTGGGGAGAGTCAGGGCAGCGACGACGTCGAGGCGCTGATGGCTCTCGACGCTCGTGTGCACCGCTTCATCTATCGCTGCGCGGGCAACCCGTACATGGAGGAGACGCTGGCGCGCTACCTCAATCTCTCGCTGCGGATCTGGCACCTGGTGATCGACCGGCTGCCACATCTGTTCATGCGCGTACATGAGCACGACGATGTCCTGAACGCGATCGCCGCCGGAGATGCGGTGCGGGCCAGCCAGATCGTCGCCGAGCACGTCGGCACGTTCGAGCGCGAGATCCGCGCCGTCCTGTAGCACGCCGTGGTCGCTCGTCTGCTGATTTCCTGCGCTGATCGCAGCGGGATAGTAGCCGCGGTGTCCGGCGCGCTCGCCGCCGCCGGTGCCAACATCATCCAGTCCGACCAGTATTCGACCGACCCCGAGGGCGGCCGCTTCTACATGCGCCTCGAGTTCGCCGTCGAGTCGGATGGACTCGCACGGTTCGCTTCCGAGTTCCCCGCCGTGGCGGAGCGCTTCGAGATGAACACCCGGCTCTGGCACTCGGGCCAGCGCAAGCGGGTCGCGCTGATGGTGTCAAAGCCCGACCACTGCCTGCTCGATCTGCTGTGGCGCTGGCGGCGCGGTGAGCTCGAGTGCGACATTCCGCTCGTCGTCTCCAATCACGAGGACCTGCGGGCTGATGTGGGGATATTCGGCGTGCGCTACGTCCACGTTCCGGTTGCCGGTGACACCAAGGCTGAGGCGGAGACGAGGCTGCTTGAGGTGATCGGCGGCGAGTACGACCTGATCGTGCTCGCGCGTTACATGCAGATCCTCAGCGCCGATTTCCTTGATCGCGTGGGCGCACCGGTGATCAACATCCACCACTCGTTCCTGCCCGCCTTCGCGGGCGCCAGCCCGTACGCGCAGGCCCGGGCACGGGGGGTGAAGCTGATCGGGGCGACCGCCCATTACGTCAACGAGATCCTTGATGCGGGGCCGATCATCGAGCAGGACACCGCGCGCGTTACCCACCGCGCGAGCGCCGAGATGCTCGAGCAGATGGGCCGTGACATCGAGCGCACGGTGCTGGCGCGAGCCGTGGCCTGGCACCTCGAGGATCGGGTCTTGGTGGATGGCAGCCGGACGATCGTGTTCACGTGATGCCGAGCCCGGCGCGCGAGCCCAGATACTCGTCCAGCGGAGCGTCGTAACCCAGCCGCGTGGACAGGGCGTGGGCCTGCTCCAGCGCCACCCGCCCGAGCAGTCGCAGCCGTTGGGGCGCCAATCGCAGCGAGGCGCCGGCCGCTGACAGAGCGGCGACAACCTCTCCGTCACGGTCGCGTACGGGCGCCGCCACCGCCGAGAGCCCGGGTTCGAGCTCGTCGACGATCGTCGCGTAGCCCTGGCCCCTAACCGCCTCGAGCTCACGCAGCAAGCGCCCGCGATCGGTGATGGTCGCGTCGGTCAGCCGCGGCAGCTCCCCCCGGGGAAGCTCGGCGACGCCGAAGGCCAGGAACACCTTCCCGGCCGCGGTGCAGTGCAGCCCCAGCTCGCGGCCGATCCAGTTGGTTGCGCCGAGCAGGTGCCGGCCGTCGACCTGCGCGACGGCCTCCGTTCCCGCCGGGCGCGGCAGGATTAGATTGGTGCTCTCGCCACTCTCCTCGGCCAGGCGCCGCATGCTCGTCTGGGCGAGCTCGACGAGATCCTCCCGGCCGATCCCCGAACGCGCGAAGCGCAACGCGGCGGGGCCTGGCCGCAACCCGGTGGCGCCGGCGTCCCACGCCAATAGCTGCTGACGCTCCAGCGCGCTGACCAGCGGCCCGAGCTCGACCGCCGGCAGGTCGACGACCTCGGCCAGCTCGGTCAATCGCCGAGGCGAGCGTTCGAGGACCGCGGCCAGCAGCTGTGCGGTGCGCTCGGCCGACGGATCCGGCGGCTGCACTTCGGGCGGATCGATAGCCGCCATCAGCGCGGGGTGTGGGGTGTGAGGACCACGGTCTGCAGCTCGGTGAACGAGTCCATCACGTTGGCGCCGCCGACCCGGCCGATGCCGCTGTCGCTTCCCGACCGGCCGCCAAAGGGAAGATGCGCCTCCCAATAGTTACTCGACTCATTGATGTTGACCCAGCCGGTGCGGACGCGATCGGCGAACTGCAGGCCGGCGCCCAGGTCGGCGGTGAAGATCGCCGAGAGCAAACCGTACGGAGACAGGTTGGTCAGCTCGATGGCCTGCTCGAGGCTTTCGATGGCGACCACCGGTGCCACCGGGCCGAACGTCTCCTCGACCGCCACGCGGGAGTCGGCGGGCACGTCGCTGAGCACTGTCGGCTCCCAATACAGCGTTGTCGGGAAGCCCGACGCGCGCGAGCCGCCGGCGACGACGCTCGCCCCGCGCGCCACCGCGTCGCCGACGTGCTCATCCATCTTCAGCGCCACCGGCTCGTTGTTGAGCGGTCCCATCGTTGTCGCTTCGTCGAACGGGTTGCCGAGCAGGATGCGCTCGGTCACTCTCCGCGCGAGCAGGTCGACGAACTCGTCCTTCACCGCCCGGTGCACGAGCAGCCGCTCGCCCGCCGTGCAACTCTGGCCGGCGCACAAGAAGCAGGCAGTCAGCGTCGCTTCGGCGGCAGCCTCGAGGTTGGCGTCGTCCATCACGACCAGCGGTCCGTTCCCGCCCATCTCCAGCAGCGTGGCCTTGCCCGCCGCGGCTTGGGCGACCAGCCGCCCGGTTCCGGTCGAGCCGATGAAGGCGAGCCCGTCCGTGC
>CAXMLR010000545.1:0-2550 GCA_964194275.1 uncultured Solirubrobacterales bacterium | reverse complement strand
GGGGAACTCAAGGCGGCCCGCCTGGCCGCCGGCTGGGGGATACCGAAGGCAGCAAAGGCTGTGCAGCTCGATCCGCCGATGTTGCCCTCGTCGTGGTGGCTGATCGAGCAGGGCCGGCGTGCCCCCTCGACCTCGGTCATGGAGGCGATACTTCGGGTGCTGCCGTTCCCGTCCGACGTAGCAGCCCGTTTCAGAGCGGCGGCGATCTTGGGAGTGGGCCGGGACAGGCGGCTGCTTCGCGCGCAGCGCCGCGCGGAGAATAGGGCGGCGTGGGCGGCTGCCCTGAATGGCAAGTCGGTTCGAGCTCGGCCCCCCGGGGAGCGGAAGGCGCCTCGGGAACACCAGGCCCGGGAGCAGATGGCCCTCCGGGAGCCGACCCAGGTCCTTTTGCTGCCAGCCTGTCCGGTCTGCAGCCGGCCGTTTGGAGAATTCCGCGATCGCTGTTTTCTCGGCCACCGCTGGAATGGCCCGTGATGGTCTGCGCTGGTTGTGGTCGGACACTGCGCCGCCCGGCCCTCGAGGTCAAGGTGCCGGGCGGCGAGATCAGCTTGTGGTGTCAGCGGTGCGTCAAGACGGCGCTCGCCGCGGTGGATCAGAGACGGGCGACGATTCGACGTATGGACTCGGCGTGCCAGCGGTCCGACCGCTTCGGCTGGTAGCCCTCGCCGGTGAGAACGGCGGCGATGTCCCGGAGCGAGCGGCCCTCGCGGTGGAGCTGGCGTATCCGCTCGAGGGCGGGCGCCTCGTCCGGGTTGGCAACCAGCTCGCCGCCCTCGGCCTTGAACCCGTAGCCCGGCGACCCGTAGGCGAATCCGCCCCGCTCCGCTTTGCGCCGCTTGCCGGCGACGAGCCGTAGCCGGATCATGGCTCGCTCGTACTCGGACACGGCGCCGAGGATCTGCCGGATCAGCTTCCGGGACGGGTCGGCCGGATCGTCGGTGAGGAAGTCGGACTCGGCCGCCGAGGTGGAGAACACCTGGCCGCCCATGCGCTTGATCTCGGCCAGCAGCGTCTCTTGGAGGATCAGGTCGCGAGCGAGCCGGTCGAGCCGGTAGACGACGAGCCCGGCGGCCTGGCCGGCGCGGATCATGCTCAGCGCCTCGGGTAGCGCGTCGCGTGTCTCGAGGCCGTTCGATCCGCTCACCCCCTCGTCGGCGAGCGTGGCGACGAGGCGGTGGGAGTGGGCTTTCGCCCACCCCCTGATCGCCTGGCGCTGCACGTCGAGCCCGAGGCCGTGCTCCGCCTGCTTGTCTGTGCTCACTCGGAGATAAGCGACGAGCTTCACACTGCCACCTCTTCCAGCTCGAACTGGACGGCATAGCAAGACACCGCGGCGGCCAGGCTGGCGCCACCAGCGGGCAGCGCCGGGCCGGTACGACCGCGAATGGCGGCCTCGCGGGTTTCACGGAGCCAGCGGTCCCAGGTTGACGTCCGGACCTGGCATGGCTTCGAGCACGTGACCTGATTGGATCGCGCTGGCGTGAACGGTTCGCAGCAGTAGACGCAGAACATCTCGGCGTAGCGGGCGCTGGTCATGCCGCCACCTCCTCGGCCTGCTGGGAGGGCCGGAGGGCGGCCAGGATGGTCCGTGCGGCGCTGATGACTCGCTCGGCCGTCTCTCGGACCGTATCGCGTTGCCGTCCGCCCAGCGGGCAACGTAGGGGAGCGAGTAGCTGTCCGTCGGCATGCCGAGGGCTGAGCAGACGACGTGGGCGACCGATTCCGCCTCGACCTCGCACCGGCCACGGCAGATGGCGTAGCCGGTGAGGTCCGTCACGTGGTCGAGCAGGATGTGAGCCAACTCATGAGTCAGCGTCTTGACGGCTTGGGCCTCGTCGACATCGTCACGGACCACGACGCGATGCCCAGCGGGGTCGGTGAACCCGTTCGCCCCGGCCGGCGGCCGGTAGCGGTAGACGACGTAGCCGGCCGCCGTCACCTGGCCCTCGAGCGCATCCCACATTCCCTCGGGTGCCGAGCCATCGAGCAGCTCGGGGCGAACGTCGGCGATGTCGTCGCCGTCGGTCTGCGCTATGTCGAAAACGTGAGCGACCTTGAAACCTCCGAGACGTGTAACGGTTTCGCCAGTGACCTCGTCGTCACGCTTGTAGACGCATGGGGCCAGGATGGCGATTCCGTTCTCACCTTTGCGAACGTGGCGGCCGAGGGCGAGCCACGAACGGAACCCGGCTACGCGGGTGGCGTCAGGACGCTGGCAGAGAATGAGCATGATGTTGCGGGCGCTGTAGTTGTGGAACTTGGCGGCCATGTCGAGCATCGCTTTCCAATCCTCCGAGGTCAAAAGCGCCTCGACGCTGGCGGTGAGCTGGTCGTGCAGCTCGGCGACACGATCGGCACGGTCTACGGTGGCTGTACGGGTCATTGGGCTACGCCCCTTTGGCTCGAGGGCCCGGTTGCTGCTGCTAACAGCTTCCGGGCCCGCTCTATGTGGTTGGCGTCGTTGTACGCCTAGCCGGTACCTGCTGTCAAGTGTTTGTTAGAAGATGTGACAGAGCAGGTCAGAGGGGTTGAGTCCCGCGCGGTGGTGTA
>CAXMLR010000544.1:0-10468 GCA_964194275.1 uncultured Solirubrobacterales bacterium | reverse complement strand
GTCTCGGCACCGTGCATCTCCGCGTCGTGGATCTGCCGGTCGGCCACCTGCAGGACCGCCGGGACGCCGAACGGGGTGCTCGGGTCGACGACGTGGTCCTGAAGGGCCCCGGCAACCGTGAACGCCTTGAACGTCGAGCCCGGTTCGTAGTTGAAGCTGACGGCCCGGTTGGCATTCGCGTATGAGGGTGCGCTGGCGACGTCGTTGGCGTTCACCCGCGGCCAGTTGGCCAGCGCGAGGATCTCTCCGGTGTTGGGGTTCATGGCGATCGCAGTGGCCCCTCGGGGCGAGTACTGCGCCCCGACGCCGGCGAGCACCTGCTCGACCTCATCCTGCAAGGCGGCGTCGATGGTCAGCTGGACGGCCTCGCCGGGCCGGGTCGGCCGGACGTCGTTGATCGAGATCGGCTGGCCGATCGCGTCGTTGACGACCTTGCGGATCCCGTCACGCCCACGAAGGGCGTGGTCGTAGCGATATTCCACTCCGTTCAGGCCGTGGTCGTCCCAGCCAACGCTGCCGAGGACCTGTGAGGCCGCCCATGAGCGCGGATACACGCGCCTGATCTGCGGAACCATCGAGATCCCGTTGATGTGCAGCTTCGAGACCGCGGCGGCGCGGTCCCCGGGGACGAGGTGCGCGAGGTAGACGAATCCGGTGTGCCGCTTGGACAGTAGCGTCAGCAGCGTGGTCTCCGACTTGCCGAGCAGCGGCGCCAGCTGGCTCGCCGCCTTCAGCGGGTCCTTGATCAGATAGGGATCGGCCGCGACGTTGTCAGCGGACTGGCTGATCGCCAGCTCGACACCGTTGCGGTCGGTGATCGATCCCCGCTCGGCGGGAAGGGTCTGGGTGCTGACCTGCTGCGTCAGGGCGGCCCGCTGGAGCGATCCGGCCCGGATCGAGCCGAGGTACGTGGCCCGCGCCAGCGCGATGCCGAGGAGGCTGAGGAAGGCCAGGAACAGCAACCCGATGCGCCGATCGATCAGGCCCACGGCGGATCAGTTCCCGCTCGCGGACGCGCCTGTGGCGCCGGTCGCGGACGCGCCTGTGGCTCCAGTCGCGGATACGCCCGTCGCGCCGGTCGTCGATACGCCGGTGGTGCCCGTCGAGGACACGCCCGTGGCAGCGGCGACGGTGCCGGTCGACGAGGCGCCTGTGCCGCTGATCTGAAGCGCCGCGCTCTGAAAGCTCGTGGCGCTTGGCGCGTGGATGTTGGAGATGGCCTGGTTGGGGTCGCTTCCCGAGCGAGCCGAGAGAAACCCGACGCCGGCTGCGGCGGGCATGACCATCCCGCGCGAGGCCATGATCCGCTCGATTCGCTGGTCGTCGGCCAGCGTGGCGACGCTCGCCCGCAGGAGCTCGTTGGTGCTCTGGAGCGCCGTGCCGCGCTCGATCGCTCGGCCCATGCTGGCGCCGAGCTTCAGGACCTCGACCTGCATCGCGACGATACCGGCGAGCATCACGCCGAGCACGGGGATCCAGGCCCGGCCGCGGATCAGCTTGTCGAGCAGCTGATGATCCGGAAGGGCGCGCAGGTGGGCGAAGACACGGGCTCCGAGAGGAACGAGGATGACCGGACTTCGCCGCGAGACGCGGCGGGGCGCCGGCGCCGGTCGAGGTGTCCTCGCTGGCCGCGGGGCCGTGGTCGGCCGGGGCGCGGGCGCCGTGACGGCGCTCGCGCGGCCACCCATCGGACCGGAGACCCGGCGAGGGGATCGGGGGGCAGCCGGCGTGCGGACACCGCGGCGGTGGCCGGGAACCGTCGTCGCGCCGACCGGCGAACTGGCGGTCGGGGTCTTGCGCACTGCCTTGGCTGCGGGCGTCATCGCTGCGGGCGTCATGTCGTCGTGACCTCCAGCTTTCGAGCGGCACGCAGGTGGGCCGACTTTGATCTTGGATTTACCGCTACCTCGCCCGGCGTCGGCGCGACCGCGCGGCGCGTCAGCAGTTCCGCCTCCGGCTCATGGCCGCAGACGCAGATCGGGATCTCCGGCGGGCAGACGCACCCACGCGCGCGCTCGACCAGGAAGCGCTTGACCCGCCGATCCTCGAGCGAATGGAACGAGATGGCGGCGAACTTGCCGCCCGGCCGCAGTAGCTCCCAGGCCACGGGCAGGGCGGCGTCGAGCTGGGTCAGCTCATCGTTGACGGCTACGCGCAGCGCCTGGAACGTCCGGCGTGCAGGATGACCGCCGGCGAACTGAGCGGGGATCGGCACCGCCGCCTTGATCGCCTGGACGAGCTGCTGCGTCGAGGTGAGCTCTGTCCGTCGCCGAGCGCGACCGATGGCGCGGGCGATCTGGTTGGCATAGCGCTCCTCGCCGTATTCCCGCAGCAGCCGGGAGATCCGGCGCTCGTCCCAGGTGTTGATGATTTCCTGCGCGGTCAGCTCCTGGTCGGGGTCCATCCGCATGTCCAGCGGGGCGTCGTAGGCGTAGGAGAAGCCCCGGGCCCACGTGTCGACCTGCATCGAGGACATCCCCAGGTCCAGATAGATGAGGTCGGGCTCGGCCCCCTCCTGCAGCAGTTGGGTGAGGCCGCTGACGAAGTCCGCGCGGATGAACCGCGTCTGGCAGGACACCTCGGCAGACAGCTCGGCGAACCGCTCCTCGGCCAGGGGGTCGCGGTCGATCCCGATCAGCACTCCCGCGGGGCCGATCCGCTCGGCGATCAGGCGTGCTTGTCCGCCGCCGCCGAACGTGCAATCCACGGCTGTTTCCCCGGGATGCGGATCGAGTAGATCGATCAGCTCGCCGGCGAGCACCGGGATGTGCGTCTGGGTCATGTCAAGCAGTGTCGCCAAGACTCGCCGCGATGTCGGAGATACGGGTCAGAACGTCCTCGCGATAGCTCTCGTAGGCGCTCCGGTTCCAGACCTCGATGCAATCGCCCGAGCCGGTCACGATGACGTCCTTATCGAGGCTCGCGTAGCGCATCAGGGGCGGGGGGATCATCAGCCGGTTGGCGGAATCGAGTTCGCTGTCAAACGATGAGCCGAAGAAAAAGCGCTTGAGCTCCCGCGCGCGGGGCGAGAGCGCATTCAGACCGTCGAGCGTGTGACCGGTGAAGGCCTCGTAGGAGTCCGGCGTCCAGATCGAGACGCACCGCGGCGAGCCTTCGGAGACTTCGTGCGAAGCGGCGAGCACGACGCCGCCCGCCAACGCCGCGCGGAACTTCGAGGGAACCGTTAGCCGGTGCTTCGCGTCGAGCGCGTGTTCGAAGGTTCCGCGAAAGATCAAGGGTTCTCATTCGGCTGACCGAAGTTCGAACCCGGGTGGCTGGGTGGGAGGAGCCCTGCCACCCGGGTCCTGCATGCGAGGCCCACTGTAACCCACTCTCTCCCACAATGCAACCCAGTTCCCATTCCCTCCCCCACCCCGCGCCGTCTTCCTCCCTCCGAGGCCGAAAACGTCAGATGCAGGCGTCGTTCGCGGCCGGATTTGAACGTCTCCGAACGCGGTCAGGCGGATGCACGATCAGGTGCATCTGGCCGAACTGAGAGCGGGCTTGCAGAACCCGCCCGCTTCCGTCCGGGGAATGTGCAGGTGCGGCCAATCGCTGTCGGTGGCCCGGTCTACCCCGGGCTCGGCGACGCCGGACGGACGTCGCCGATCGGCGGCAGCTCCAGGACCAGCCGCGCGCCGCGCTCAGACGGGGCAGAGGACAGCCGACCGCCGTGGCTCTCGGCCACCGCGGAGGCTATCGCCAGCCCCCGGCCCCGCACGCCCCGGCCCGCGCGCGGGCGCCGGATCAGGGCACTCACCGGAGCGGGCAGCCCAGCGCCGCCGTCGATCACCTCGACGCGCGTCGCGGTGCCGGCGCCACGGCAGCGGATCTCGATCTCGCCTCGCCCGTGCTCGATCGCGTTGGCGATCAGGTTCCCGGCGGCCTGCGCCAGGCGGACGCGGTCCCCGCGCACCAGCACGGGCGTCTCGGCGACGGTCAGCCTGAGTGTGGCTCCAGCGGCCGTGGCCGCCGCCTTCGCGGCCTCGGCACAATCCGAGAGCAAGGCGCTCAGGTCGACCAACCCGCCCGCTCCAGCGCAGGGTCGCTCACCGACGCCCGGTCCGGCCAGTACCGGCCGGCGCCGGACGGCGCTGAGGTCATCGAGCGCGATCGCCGCGCGGGAGAGCTCCAGGTCGAGCGCTCGGATCCGGGCCTCGGTCAGCTCCGCGCCGCGGATGCCCAGGTGCAGGCCGAGCCGGGCCGCAGTGAGCGGACCGCGCAGCTCATGCGAGACCCGGGCGACCGACTCGAGCGTCGCCGCGTGCCAGCGCAGGGCGACGATCGCGACCACCACGGCGATCGACGCAGCCAGCCAGCCGATGGCCGCGAAGCCCGGGTGCATCAGTCGAGGCCTCCATCCAACAGCCGGTACCCCACCCCCCATACGTTGACCACGAACGCCGCGCCCTGGCGGTTCAGCTTCTTGCGCAGCCGCGAGGCGTGGGAGTCGAGCGTCCGGGTGGCGCCTGGCGAGCGGAACCCCCAGACGCCCCGCAGCAATTCCTCGCGCGTGAAAACCCGCGTCGGCTCACCAGCCAGCGCGCGCAACAGGCTGAACTCCTTCTTGGACAGCGGCAGCGGCTGGCCATCCAGCCACGCCTGTCGGGACACCGGATCGATCTCCAGCGGCCCCACCCGCAGGCGGCCGGCACCGGGACGCAGCCGGGTTCGGCGCAGCAGCGCCTCGATCCTGGCATGGAGCTCCGGGTAACTGAACGGCTTGACGATGTAATCGTCACATCCGCGCTCGAATCCGCGCAGGCGCTCGAGCTCGGTGGCGCGGCCCGAGAGGACGAGCACGGGGAGATCCGGGTCGACGCGGGCGGCGACGCGGTCGGCTTCACGGACCGAGCGCAGCAGCTCGAGCCCGTCGCGGTCGGGCAGACCCAGATCGACGATGGCGAGGTCCGGATATTCGCTCGCGATCAACCTGTGCGCCTCTGCGGCAGACTCGGATTCGAGGATCTCGTAGCCATCGGCAGCGAGGTTGTCCGCCAGAAAGGTGCGAGTTGCGCGATGATCCTCGACGACCAGGATCGTGGCGCCTGAGTTGGGCATGCTCCTGAGAGCCGGGCCGGGGCGATTCTCCACCCCCTCAAGGCTGCAACATCACGTTCAGGCGCTGCGCCGGGGGAGGATTCCCACATATGATGCCGACGCTCTATGTACCGACGCGGGAACTACAGCTCCGGCGAAGACTTCGTGCTCGAATATGGCGAGCTCCGGTTCACTTTCAACGAGCGGGATTTCCGCGAGCGATGTGAGCAGGCAGCGCGCAAACTCGGGTTTCTCGGGGCCTCCGTCGAGGAAGACGAAGCCGAGGATCTGATCAACCTGGTCGTCAACGGCGAGGTGACCGACCCTGCCTCGGCGCTGGGGGAGCACGTCAACGACTGCTGGCCGGAGCTGGTCGGGCCCTCCGATCGGTCGCTGGTCCATTGGCTGCGTCGTCTGATCTTTCGCAGTGCGTGGCTGGACCAGCGCGTCAAGGAGGGCGAGCTCGACGTCGTCTTCGACGAGGATTCCAGCGCCTTCGTCTACGTCCAGCCGCATCGTGGCGGGGAGCCGATCGAGCTCGCCCCCGAGCCGAGCTGGAATAAGGTCGCCTACGTGCGCCGCTGAGCGACGCCCGAGGCTCCTGGCTGCTAACCACCCGAGCCGGCGAGCGCACCGATCTGCTGGTTCGCCGGGGCCGGGTTGTCGAGCAGCAGCCGCGGGACCGTCACCAGCTTGTAGCCCCGTGCGCGCAGGCCCGAAATGATCCGCGGCAGCGCCGCGACCGTTTCGGCCCGGGCGCCGCCGGCGTCGTGCATTAGCACGATCGCCCCCGGACGCGCACCTGAGAGAACGGAGTTGACGATCGCCGTCACGCCGGGCTGGCGATAGTCACTCGTGTCGATCGTCCATAGCACCATCAGCATCCGGTACTTCTTCAGCAGCGTCAGGGTCGCGGCGTTGAACAGTCCGTAGGGCGGGCGGAACATCCGGGGAAACGACGCTCCGTAGGTCCCCGTGGACGAGATCTGCTGGACCATCTGTCTCTGCTGTTCGGCCGGCGACAGCTTGGACATCGGCGCGTGGGACTGGGTGTGGTCGCCGATCGGATAGCCATCGGCGACGATCTGGCTGGTCGAAGCGTGAAAGTAGTGCTCGAGCACGCCGACCTCGAAGAACGTCGCCGGGGTGTTCTTGCGCTCGAGTACCGACAACAGCTGCGGCGTGTACGGCCCGGGACCGTCGTCGAAGGTCAGCGCGATCTCCTTATGCTGGGCACCGGCGACGCGGATGTACGGCGTGAGCGCAAGTGTGCGGTCGATCGCGGTGTTCTCGGCCGCTTTCTCAGCCGCGGTGAATGAGCCCTGGCTGGTGCCGGCGAGCGTTTGGATGCGTGAGAAGAACCCCGGTGCGAGCTGAGCGGCGGGATGGACGACGGTGCCACCCCCGGAGCCCGCGATGGCCCCGAGGATCAGCGCGAGGGCAGCCAGGAGCCCGAGCGCGAGCATCCTCCGCCGGCGATGGTGAGGCTCGGGGCTGGGGCGCCGAGCCAGACGCGGCGATTGCTCAGAACCCGGTTTGGGCGGGTAGCGAAGTGCGGTGGTTCCGTCATCCATCGTTCTATCCCCACGCCTGATGATGCCGCGTCGCTCGGCGCACCGCACTGCGCGGGATGAGATGCCCGCTCCCCATGGGCGCGGCGATTACGCTCCGCTCCCATGCTGACGCCGATCTGGGTGGTGATGCCAACGTACAACGAAGCGGAGAACGTGGAAGCGATCGTGCGCGCGACCGCCGCCGTGCTGGGGCGGCTGGCTCCGGGCTCCCACCGGATCCTGATCGTCGACGACGGCTCCCCGGATGGGACCGGGGAGCTCGCCGACGCGCTGGCCGGCGAGCTCCCCGTGGTGGAGGTGCTCCACCGACAGATCAAGGACGGCCTCGGGCACGCCTATCTGGCCGGGTTTGCCAGAGCCCTCGAAGGAGGCGCGCAGGTGGTCATCGAGATGGACGCCGACTTCTCGCACGACCCACGCTACCTGGGGGATCTGCTGGCGGCCTCCGGGGACGCCGATCTGGTGCTCGGCTCTCGGTACGTGCCCGGAGGCGGCGTACGTGACTGGGGGCTGCTGCGGCGGCTCGTCAGTCGCGGGGGAGGCTGGTATGCCCGCGCGCTTCTACGGGTAGACGTGCGGGATCTGACCGGCGGCTTCAAATGCATCCGCCGCGAGGTGCTCGAGGCGATCGATCTTCACAGCGTCCGAGCTGAGGGTTATGTCTTCCAAATCGAGGTCACGTATCGTGCACTGTTGGCGGGATTCAGGATTCGCGAGGTGCCCATCGTGTTTCGTGACAGGACTGCCGGCTCCAGCAAGATGTCAACCCGCATCGCCATCGAGGCGATGTGGCTGGTCCCGCGCCTGCGCCGCACCGCGCGCCTGGCGATCGACCAGGAGTCGGTCCACCGGCGCAGGATCAGCACTCACTGACCGCAGAGGAGCTACCTAACTTGATCGCAATGTTGTCCAAACCGCAGCCGACCACCCGACCGGCATCCTCGGATAGATGAGCCTCCACGGACCACTCGGCGCGACGCCTCAGGGCGGCACGTTCGAGCTCCGCTCGCGCGGGTTGGATCGGCGCGGGGGCCTTGTGGCCGGGGAGGCCACCGCTCGTACGCGGCTTGGGCTGCTCGGGCTCGCCGGGATCCTGCTCAGCGGGCTGCTGATCTCAATCGGCGCCGCGCACACCGACGCGTTGCTCCCCGAGTCGGTTCGGCCAGTGCCGAGCTGGCTCGCCGGACCGCTCGGTAGCACCGGCCTCGATCTCGGCGTCGTCGGTTTGATCGCCGTGTTCGCGCTCATGTTCGGCGGGTACATGCTCGTCCTGCGCGAGTCCGAGCGCCTCTCGCCGCGGATGATCTTGACGGGGATCGCGGCGCTCCATGCAGTGATCCTGCTCGCGCCGCCGCTGCTCTCGACCGACGTCTTCAGTTACCAGGCCTACGCGCGGATGTGGGCCCTATACGGCGCCAATCCATACCTGCAGGGACCGCACGTAATCGCCCTCGATCCGCTGTATCCGTTCATCGGCGCGAAATGGGTGACGACGCCGACTGCGTACGGTCCGGTGTTCACGTCGCTCAGCTATGCGCTGGCTCCGCTGTCGATCGCTGCGAGCGTGCTGGCCTACAAGGCGATTGCGGCCGTCGCGAGCCTCGCCACCGTCGCGCTGGTCTGGAATGCGGCGCGGCTGCGCGGCGTAAGTCCGGCCAAGGCTGCAGCGCTCGTCGGCCTGAATCCGCTGCTCGTCGTCTACGGGGTCGGGGGCGGCCACAACGACCTGCTGATGCTCGTGCTGCTGATGGCAGCCATCTACGCACTGCTGCAGCACCGTCAGCGAACGGCCGGCGCGATGACCGTGATCGGGGCGGGCGTCAAGCTGACCGCGGGTCTTTTCCTGCCCTTCATGCTGGCGTCGAACAGCGGGTTGGGCGCACGTAGCCGTCGCCGGGGGATCCTGGTCGGCGCCTCGGTGGCCGCCGTGGTGGTGGCGATCCTCGGCTTTGCGGCATTCGGCAGCGGTCCGCTGCACCTGCTCGGGACGTTGCAGAAGACGCAGAGCGAAGGCGACTGGCACAGCATTCCGGGCTTCATCTCGACTCGTCTCGGGCTAGGTGCGATCGGGCACATAGCGGGCTTGTGCCTCGGCGTCATCTTCGCCGGGGTATTCGTGTGGTTGGTGCGCAGGGTGTGGCGGGGCGAGATGGACTGGATCGATGGTGCCGGCTGGACGGCTGTGGCGTTGCTGATCACCGCCGGCTCGATGCTGCCGTGGTACGTCGCCTGGTTGATACCCCTGGCCGCGCTGGGAGCCGACCGCCGCCTGTGGCGCGCTTCCCTGGTCATAACGGGCGTGGTACTGGGAATACAGATGATCGGATTCCTCCCCCATGGCAAATCGCTGCTGGGACTCTGAGTTGCCTGGGCGTACCATGAGCTGATGACCGCGACGACCGACAACCTCGAGAATGGCCCCCGCATGCTCGATCTGCTCAGCGTCGTCGCGCCGGTTTACAACGAGGAAGCCCTGATCGACGAGTTCTACGCCCGCGTGTGCAGCGCGATGGAAGGCCTGGCATTTGAGCTGGTGCTGGTCGATGATGGTTCAACCGACGGGTCCCCAGCGGTGCTCGACCGGCTCGCCGCGACCGACCCTCGTCTGCGCGTGGTGTACCTGTCGAGAAACTTCGGTCATCAGACAGCACTGACCGCGGGACTTGACCACGCGCGCGGTGACGCAGTGGTGATGCTGGACGCCGACCTGCAGGACCCGCCCGAGCTGATTCCGCGGATGCTCGACCACTGGCGCGCCGGGTGCGACGTGGTCTACGCCGTCCGGGAGGAGCGGGAGGGAGAGTCCCGGTTCAAGCTCACCACCGCCCGCTGGTTCTACAGCCTGTTCGACAAGCTCGCTCAGGTCGAGCTCCAGCACAACTCCGGGGACTTTCGACTTCTCGACCGGCGCGCGCTCGACGCGCTGCTGTCGATGCGTGAGCGCAACCGGTTCCTGCGCGGGATGACCGTCTGGGTCGGCTACACCCAGGCGGCGGTGCCCTACAAGCGGGATTCCCGTTATGCCGGCGAGACGAAGTACACGCTGCCGAAGATGCTGCGGTTCTCGCTCGATGCGATCTCATCGTTCTCACACCGGCCGCTGCAGCTGGCGACGCTGCTCGGCTTTCTGATCTCGACCCTCGCATTCGTGGCCATCCCGGTCGTCATCGCGCTGCGGATCATGGGTTCCTACCTGCCGGGATTCGGGGCGATCACGATCGCCGTCCTGCTGCTCGGCGGAATCCAGCTGATCGCGATCGGGATCATCGGCGAGTACGTGGGAAGGATCTACGACGAGGTCAAGGGCCGGCCGCTTTATCTGGTCAGGGCGCGCCGGAACATCGCCGCTCCGGAAACGCTGCGTGAACCGCTTCCGCTCGCCTCCGAGCGGAGCCCTGACGCCGGCTAGCCACCGGCCGGATTCGGTCCGATGGCCCGGTTGGGACCCCTGGTCACGCGTTTCTCGCTGTCAGCTGAGCCGCCCAGCGGAGTGAGCGCGGCGTCGGCGCCGTCCAACTCGTTGACGGCACGCTCTAGGTCGGTGATGCGGCTCGCCAGCGCCTTGATTGCGTCAGCGATCGGATCGGGAAGGTGCACCCAGTCCGCGTCCGGACCTTCGGGGCGGCGCCCCTCGACCCGCACCGGATGACCGGGGTTTCCGACCACGGTCGAATTCGCCGGCACGTCGTGGATCACGACGCTGTTGGCACCGATCTTTGAGCCGTGTCCGACCGTGATCGGTCCGAGCAGCTTGGCCCCGGAGCCGATCGTGACGTTGTCCTGAACGGTCGGATGACGCTTGCCGGTGGCGAAGCCGGTGCCCCCCAGCGTCACCCCCTGGTACAGCGTCACGT
>CAXMLR010000543.1:0-8290 GCA_964194275.1 uncultured Solirubrobacterales bacterium | reverse complement strand
CCCGCCAGTTCTCGATCCGCCGCGCTGTGACGTCCTCCAAAGGCAGCGCACCGAATTCCGGCAGCAGCCGCGACGAGACGACCGACCTGCAATCGGTCAGCGTCGACGGCTTCACGTCCCGATCTTCGGCAACGTACCGAAGCCACTCGGCCGCGGCGTCGGCGAACGTCGCACCCGTCAGAACGACCCCTGGCAGCGTGCCCCGACGGGCGGCGTCAAGCGTGTAGCGAAGCCAATCCTCGCCAGCCGCTTCGTGAAGTAGCCGGCCGCCGGTCTCCCTCGGCGGGGCTTTAGTCAAGCGGACGACGGGGCTCGAACCCGCGACCTTCGGCTTGGGAAGCCGACGCTCTACCAGCTGAGCTACATCCGCGCTGGACGGCATTCTAAGACTGCCGGTCGCGGGCGTGGGCGCGCGGCGGACCAAGCCGCCTCCTCATTCCGGTCCGAGTCCGCGCAGCACCCGGGCGCGCTGCGCCACCCTGGACGGCGGTTTCGACTTAGCGAGAAAACCGCGTCGAGAGGTAGCGAGCCGCTGGACTGAACCGCGGGTCCTGGACCGTTCCCGGGGCACCGACACCAGCCGTAATCGGCGCCCCGGAAGGCGGGGGGGCCGCGGCACGAACGACCTGGCGCGACGCTTGGCGTGCTGACAGCACCGTCGCCGGTCGATACGACATGCATCGCCCGGGATGCGATCAATGTCGTGTTTGCCGACCGTTACGCCGCGGGCCCGGGGCCCAGCCAACCAGCGCGCGCTGGCGCCACCCCGCCGGCGCCCCGTCACTACCCTTGGGAGGGCGATGCGCCGCTTCCTGCTTCCCGGACTGGTCACGGGTGCCGCCGTGGCCCTTCTGGCCCTGCTGGCGTTCGGTGTCTCGAGTCAGGGCACGGACTCCTCGCTGGACGCTGCCGTGGCCCACGGCCGTCGGCCGTCGGCGCCGAGCGCGAACGTGGCACTGCCTCGCTTGGGCTCTGGGGGGATGACGAGCCTCGTCGGCCTGCGGGGTAAGGTGGTCGTGGTCAATGTGTTCGCGTCGTGGTGCGATCCGTGCAAAGCCGAAGCGCCGTACCTAGAGCAGGCGCAGCGGGAGCTCACGCGCCACAACGGCACGATTCTCGGGGTCACGTATCTCGACAACTCGAGCGACTCCGAGCAGTTCGTCCGCCAGCAGCACATCACCTACCCGGTCGTGCGTGACGTGAGCGGCAGCTTCGTCCGGTCGTTCGGGACCACCGGAGTGCCGGAGACCTTCGTCATCGATCGCAACGGCCACGTCGCCGCGCTGCGTCGCTTTCAGCTCGACGGAAAGTGGCTCCAGCAGACCCTTCCGCACGTGCTCGGGCAATCGTGATGACGCGTCGAGGAGCCGTGATCGCGGTCCTGCTGGGACTGCTCGCGTTGGCCAGCACGGCACCCCCCGCGCTCGCCGCGATCCCCCGGGCCTCGCTCACAGAGATCGAGAACGAGGTGATGTGCGTCTCCTGTCGTGAGCCCCTCGCCCTTGCCCAATCGCCCCAGGCCATTCGGGAGCGGGCGATGGTCCGCAAGCTGGTCGATCAGGGCCAGACCAAGCAGCAGATCGAGCAGGCCCTGGTCGCTAATTATGGCACCGCGGTGCTCGGCCGCCCGCCGGCCAGCGGCTTCAACCTGACCGTCTATATCCTTCCACCTGCGCTGGTGGCGATCGGGCTGATCACGCTCGCCGTCACCCTCCCCCGCTGGCGCCGCAGAGCGCGCGCCGCGGCTGTCACCCCGCTCGCCGCCGGCCCTGGGCTCGGCGCCGCCGACGCGCGCCGGCTCGAAGAGGATCTCTCCCGCCACGACTGACAGCGGCGCCGGCGCCGGCCCTACATAGCGTCCGGCGCACTCACCCCGAGCAGGCGCAGCGACAGAGCGATCGTCTGCTGCGCCGCGACCGACAGCGCGATCCGAAACGACTCGAGCGACTCGGGCCGGGCGCCCAGCACCTTGCAGTCACGATAGAAGGCGGTGAACTCCTGGGCCAGCTCGAGCGCGTACACGGCGATCCGATGAGGGGCCCGGCGCTCGGCGGCCTCGGCGATCTCGTCGGGGAGCGCCGCCAGCTTGTTGATCAGCTTGCGCTCCGATGGGTGGAGTTGCTCGATCTTCCAGCCGTCCCCAACGGCCGCCGCCGCCTCCACCCTCTCCGACGGAAACCGCGCCAACATCGACGCGATCCGGGCGTGGGCGTACTGGACGTAGTACACGGGATTCTCAGCCGACTGGCTGCGCGCGAGGTCGAGGTCGAGGTCGACCGTACGGTCGTGCGAGCGCTGGAGCATGAAGAAGCGCGTCGCGTCGACGCCGATCTCGTCGAGCAGGTCGTCGAGCGGGACAAACGATCCTTTGCGCTTGGAGAACGCTGTCCGCTCGGAGCCCTCAACCAGATGCACGAACTGGAGGATCGGCACCTCGACGGTGTCGGGGTCGCCCCCGAGCGCTGCCATCGCCGCTTTCAGCTCCCGCGCGTAGGCGTGGTGGTCGGCTCCGACCGGCAGCAGTTGCCGCTCGAACCCGCGCTCGCGCTTGTTCTGCAGGTAGGCGATATCCGCCGCCAGGTAGGTCGGCTCGCCGCTCGAGCGCACGACTACGCGGTCCTTGTCGTCCCCGAACGCCGTCGTTCGCAGCCACACCGCTCCGTCGGAACGATAAATGTGCCCGGCCTGCTCGAGCGCCTCGAGGCCGCGCTGCAACCCGCTAGGTGACCCCTCGTGCAACGCACGCTCGCTGAAGAAGGTGTCGTAGCGCACGCCGTAGCGCTCGAGCGTCGCTCGGATCTTCGCCAACAGGATCTCGACCGCCTCGCCCGCGAGCTCCTCGGGGTCGCGCTCCGCCGAGTCCGGGATCTGCTCCGCCAGCCCTCGGACGTAGTCGCCCTGATAACCGCCCTCGGGCACCTCCTCCCCCCGCGCCCGCGCGCGCACCGATTCGCCCAGCAGCCGAATCTGGTTACCGGCGTTATTGAAGTAGTACTCGCGGGAGACCACGTGCCCGTGGTGATCGAGAATCCGCGCGAGCGCGTCGCCGTAAGCGGCGTGGCGCCCGGAGGCAGCCACCAGCGGCCCCGTCGGGTTGGCCGAGACGAACTCGATCAGGATCCGCTCGCTCGGCCGCGCCCCGCCGGCGCCGAACGCCGTCTCGGCCGCCAGCACCGAGCCAAGCGCCTTCTCGTGCCAGCCAGTCGACAACGTCAGGTTGAGAAACCCGGGTCCGGCGACCTCGGCGCGGTCCAGATCTTCGCCCAGCCTCTCTGACAGCTCCGCCGTCAGCCGTTCGGCGATGACCCTCGGCGGTGCACCCAGCACCGGGGCGAGCAGCATCGCCGCGTTGGTCGAATAATCGCCCTGACCTTCCCGTTTGGGGCGCTCGAGGCGCGGCGGGACCAGAAGCTCACCGTGGGCGCCGCGCACCGCGGCAGCCGCCGCGCCGACCTGGGCGCGCAGCGCTTGCAAGGGATGCGTCTGGTGGGTCCGGGTGTCGTCCATGGTCAGAATCGGAGCGTAGCTTCAGTAGTGGTAGGGCTCCCCCGCGATGATCTTGTGGCCGCGGTAGAGCTGCTCCAGCAGCACCACCCGCGCGAGCTGGTGAGGCAGGGTCAGCTCGCCGAGCGAGAGGCGATGCTCGACCTGATCGAGATCCAGCCCATAGGGGCCCCCGACCAGGAAGCAGAGGTCCCGCCCGCTCTGGCGGCGCTCCTCGAGGAAGCGGCTGAAGACGAGCGAATCGCAATGAGCCCCGTCGCGGTGGAGCAGCGAGACGAAGGCCCGCTCAGGTATCCGCCGCCTGATCTGCTCGTCCTCACGCACCTCCACAAGCTCGAGCCGAACGTGGCGGGCCAGCAGCTTCTGGTAGTGCTGAACATCGTCCGCGAACGGCGGACGCAGTCTCCCCACGGCAACGACGACGATCCGCACGCGTGGGATACTAGGCAGATATGGAAGACCCCAACACGCCAGAGCGCCACATCAACATTCATTTCTCGCCGGAGATCATGGCGGGCAACTACGCCAACTTCGCCAACGTCAGCCACTCCGACTACGAGTTCACAATCACGTTCGCGCGCGTCGATCACGAGGTCGACGAGGAGGAGATCCCGGGAGTGGTGGTGTCGCGCATGAACCTCTCGCCGAAGTTCATGCGCGAGCTGATCGAGGCCATGCAGGACAACTACTCCAAGTGGCAGACCCGCGAGGGGATCAAGAACCTGCCCGAGTTCGACCGGACCGAGGACAGCGACGAATAGGGCGGGCCTACCGGCCCGCTTGGTTGGCGTAGCCCAGGGCCACGCCGATGCGTTCAGCGGTTGAGGGGTGCGTCGACAGCAGCGAGGTGAGCCAGCGCGGCGGATCGAGGTCGGCGACGTTCTGCAGCGCGATCGTCCGCTCGAAGGAGACAAACGCCTCGGAGGCGCCGGTCAGCGTCAGCGCGTAGGTGTCGGCCCGGCGCTCAAGCGCGCGCGAGAGGCGATTGCCGATCAGGCCGATCGGGACCGAGACGATGCCCGCGGCCAGCGCCAGCGCCGGCAGCGCCGCGGGGGTCCCGCGCTCGGCCGACAGCTTCCAGCTCAGGCGCTGGACCGCCAGGGCGCTGGCCGGAGACACCAGGGCGGCGAACACGACGCCCCGGGGCACGTCGCGCCCGCGCACGTGGGCGAGCTCGTGCGCGACCACGACGCGGACCTCATCTCGGCTATAGCGATCGAGCAAGGTGTCGAACAGAACCACCCGCTTGGTCGGCCCGAGGCCCGTCACGTAGGCGTTCGCCGCCGTCGTGCGCCGGCTCGCGTCGACCGAATAGACCTCTCCGACCTTGACCCCGGCGGCGCGGGCAAGGTCGAGCACGTCGGTCCGCGTCTGACCCTCGGGCAGCGGCGTGAAGCGATTGAAGATCGGATCGAGCACGACCGGCGCGACGGCCGCGAGTACGGTGCCGAAGAGCACCGAGCCACCGGCCGCGGGCGCCCACCAGGAGCCCGGGTAGCGACGGGTCAGCGAAGTCACCGCGCCGCCCGCTGCCGCCGTGAAAGCGGCCTGGATCGCAGACGATTTGATCAGGTCGCCCCCCCATCCGCGCCAGGACTGGGTCACCAGGCCGACTTCGATCGCGCGTCGGTGAGCCACGACGCTGAGCGGCAACGGAGGCAGCGTCAGAGCCAGCGAGAGGCTGACCCCGGCGGCCGCGCCACCCAGCGCCGGGCTCGAGATCAGTCCGAGCTGGCTCGGGCGCCGGCGCGCCAGCAGGGCCAGCGAGCCCGCCTCGATCGCCCCGCGGGCCAGCGCGATCGCCAGCTGCGGACGGGCAAAGGCGCGGCCTCGCTCAAGTTCGGCCGGACTGAAGTAGGTGCCCAGGTCCACCGGCGCCGGGTCGATCGGCCTCGCCCGGGGGGCAAGCAGCCTCGCGCCGGCCTCCGCCGCGCCGAGCGCCATCAGGACCGGACCGACCACCCACGAGCGTGAAGACCGCCTCACAGGAGAAACTGTAGAGGTGAAGATCGCCGTCGTCTCCGATATTCATGGCAATCGCCAAGCCTTCGAGGCTGTGCTCGACGCGATCGAGGCCTCCCCGTGTGAGGAGATGTGGTGCCTCGGGGATCTCGTCGGGTACGGCGCCGACCCTGACGCGTGCGTCGAGCTGGCCCGCCGCCACGCGGCGGTTTGCCTGGCCGGCAACCACGATCTCGGGGTCCGCGGCGCGCTGCCCCTGGAGCAGTTCTCCAAGGGCGCCGCGCTCGCGGCCCGCTGGACCCAGGAGACAATCTCGGACGAGACCCGCGCCTATCTGGAGGCGCTCAAGCCCCAGAACCTGCACGAATCCGTCGGCCTCTACCACGCCAGCCCTCGCGATCCAATCTGGGAGTACGTGCTGTCACCGCTGCAGGCAGAACTTTGCCTGGATGCGCAGACGCGCCGGGTCTGCCTGGTCGGACACTCCCATGTCGCCCTGTCCTTCTCTCGCTCACCCGGGGAATCCGCCAGCGGTCAAACCCGGGCGGCCGATGAGGAACTGCAGATCGCGGGCGGTGAGTGGCTGATCAACCCGGGGAGCGTCGGCCAGCCGCGCGACGGGGACCCGCGGGCCGCCTGGTTAGAGCTCGACACTCACGCGTGGCGGGCCGTGTATCGCCGGACTGAGTACGACATTGCTGCCGCGGCCGCCGCGATCCGCGGCGCCCGACTGCCGGATTCGCTGGCCGAGCGGCTGGAATACGGCCAGTAGGAGGGCTGGTGAGCGAACCTAACCTGCTGTCAACCGGCCGAGTCTCTAAAGTCAGGCCGCGGATGCGCTACCTGCTCCGCGCACTCCTGGCCGGCAGCCTCGGGCTCGCCGTGGCTCTCCTCGTCGCCTGTGGCGGCGGCTCCGGCCTGCTCTCCTCCAACCAAGCCAACAGCCTCAACACCCAACTCGACCAGGTGTCCAACGCTGCCAGCTCAGGTCAATGCGGACAGGCGAGCTCGGCGGCCACCGGCTTCAGCAATGCCGTCGACAATCTCTCAGGATCGGGCGTGAACCCGAAGCTGGTGGCTAACCTCCAGCAGGGCGCCTCGCTGGTCACACAGCTGGCCGGCTCGAAGTGTCAGCAGACGACGACCTCCACCGCGACGACCTCGAGCGCCACCACCACGACCTCCACACCGACCTCGTCGGCGACCACCACCAGTGCGAGCACGACCTCCACTCCGACGAGCTCCTCGTCGATCACGAGCTCGACGGCGACGGGACCCACGTCGACGACCCAGCCCAGCGGAGGCGGCGGGCTACCTGGGGGCGGCAGCGGCGGCCGCGGAGTGGGCGGGGGGTGACGGGCAATGACCGGCACCACGACCATCGCCGGGCGTTATCGGATCGAGGGCCGGCTCGGCGTCGGCGGCATGTCCACCGTCCACCTGGCCTTCGATCAGCGCCTCGAGCGCTACGTGGCGCTGAAGCTGCTGGCCGAGCATCTGGCCGACGACACCACCTTCGTCTCCCGGTTTCGCCGCGAGGCGCTCTCAGCCGCGCGGCTGGTCCATCCAAACATCGTGCAGGTGTTCGATTTCGGCTTCGACGAGAGTCACCACCAGCACTTCATCGTGATGGAGCACGTGCCGGGTCACTCCTGCGCCGAGCTGCTGCGCGACCGCGGGCACCTCGACGTCGAGCAGGGCGTGGAGATCGTCGCGCAGGCTTGCCGCGGCCTCGATTACGCACACCGCAACGGTGTCGTGCACCGGGATGTCAAACCTGGAAACCTGCTCGTCTCAGACTCCGACGTGGTCAAGCTGGCCGACTTCGGGATCGCCCGGGCGACCAACCAGTCGAGCATCACCCAGGTCGGCTCGGTGCTCGGTACGGCGGCGTATCTCGCTCCGGAGCAGGCGCGAGGCGAGGAGGCCGGCCCGCGAGCGGACCTGTACTCGCTCGGCGTGGTGTCCTATCAGCTGCTCTCGGGCCGTCTCCCCTACGAGGCGATGTCGCTGTCCGAGCTGACCCTGAAGCAGCAGCGCGAAGCGCCGATTCCGCTCCAGGAACTGAATCCGCATGTCTCGCGTGAGCTCGCCGTGGCCGTCGCCACGGCGCTAGCCATCGACAAGGAGTCCCGTCCCCCCAACGCGATGGTGTTCGCCGAAGCGCTGCGCAATGGCGCCCACGGCATCGGTCCAGCGGTCGCCACCGCGGCCACCACCAATTTGGGCACGGGATCCAGCACGCGTGTTCTCCCGAGCCGCGACACACCCACCGCCGAGACGCGGATGGCCTCACGAACCCCACCGGCACGCGCGGCTCGCGTTCCGGCGGTGACGCCGGCGTTCACCCGGGAGCCGCGCCCCGCCCGCAGCGCCGAGCCTCCGGCACCGGCCCGGACCCGCTCGGGCCGCGGGTTTCGGCGTTTCGTCGCGCTGCTGGCCATCGCGGCGCTGCTCACCGCCGCAGTAGCGGTGGCGCTGATCCTGGCCTCAGGCACGTCTTCGACCGTCGTCCACCTCCGCACGGTCATCGGCCACGATGTCTCCAGCGCGGTCAAGAGCGTCCAGGATCTGATCAATCAGAACACGAAGTGACGCCGGCGCCGGGCCCGGCCCCGGCCCGCAGCGCGGACGACACGTCGGGCAGCCTTCCCTCGTCGATCCCCCGACGTAGGTCGCCCATCAGCTCGGCGATGAAGCTTAGGTTGTGCAGGGTGACGAGTCGCAGGCCCGTCAGCTCGCCGATCTGCAGCAGATAGTGCAGGTAGGCGCGAGAGTGGCCGGCGGCGCACGTGGGACAGCGGCAGCCGTCGATCAGCGGCTC
>CAXMLR010000542.1:0-2418 GCA_964194275.1 uncultured Solirubrobacterales bacterium | reverse complement strand
TGCCGGTGGGCTGACGGCGCTCTTGTGGGGCGGCGCCGCGCGGATCTTCCTCATGCACCACGCCACCTTCAGCATCAACTCGCTCTGCCATTTCTTCGGGCGCAAGGATTGGGACACCGGCGATCAGTCCCGGAATCTGGCCTGGCTGGCGATTCCCACCTGGGGCGAGGCGTGGCACAACAACCACCACGCATTCCCGACCTCCTACCGGCACGGGCTGCGGCGCTGGCAGCTGGATCCGTCCGCCGCGATCATCCGGACGCTTGAATTTCTGGGCCTGGCCTGGGACGTCGTCCGCGTTGACGAGGACCGGATGAAGCGACGGGCTGCTGCCTCGGCGGCGTGACTCGGGCGCTGCTGGCGCGCACTGCGCCACTTCAGCGTGAGCTCCGCGCGGCGCTGCCCCAGCGGCCGTTCGCCGTGCGCTTCTGGGATGGCAGCACCGTTGAGGCGACTGAAGCGAACGCGCCCACGTTCGTACTCCGGTCCCCCCGGGCGCTGGCGCACGCGTTGCGCGCGCCCGGCGAGCTCGGAATCGGCCGGGCCTACGTAGCCGGCCTGATCGAGGTCGACGACATGGAAGCTGCGCTCGGCATCGTCGACAGCTTCGAGCCGCCGACGCTGTCGCTGCGCCAGCAGGCGCGCCTGGCCCTGTCCGTGCTGCGTGCCTGCGGACTGACCCTGCCGCCCGGCCCTCCCGCGGCCGAGCTTCGATTGCGCGGCGAACGGCACACGCTCGCCCGTGATCGCGCGGCGGTCAGGCACCACTACGACGTCGGCAACGAATTCTTCTCGCTGTTTCTCGATTCTTCGATGACCTACAGCTGCGCGTTGTTCTCTCGTGGGGCGACCACGCTCGAAGCGGCTCAGGAGGCCAAGCTTGAACTGGTCTGCAGCAAGCTGGACCTCAAGCAGGGAGACCGCGTGCTCGACGTCGGATGCGGCTGGGGCAGCTTTGCCATCCATGCGGCCCGGAACCACGGAGTCCGCGTGCTCGGGGTGACGCTGGCTGAGCGACAGGCCGAGCTGGCCCGTGAGCGCGTGCGGGAGGCGGGCGTGGCTGATCGGGTCGAGATCCGAATCGCCGACTATCGCGAGGTCGTGGAGGATCCGTTCGACGCGATCGTCAGCATCGGCATGGTCGAGCATGTGGGGGAGGAGCGGATCGATCTCTATGCGGCGCGGCTGGCCAGCCTGCTGGTCTCCGGCGGCCGGCTGCTCAATCACGGAATCGCCAAGCTCAAGGACTTCGACACCCCCGACGAAGGGCCGTTCTCCGAACGGTTTGTGTTCCCGGACGGAGTGCCCCTGCCGCTGTCGAGGATCGAGCTCGCGCTCGAGCGGGCCGGCTTCGTCACCCGCCATGTGGAAGGCCTTGCGGAGGACTACGCCGAGACGCTGCGCCACTGGATCGAGCGGTTCGACGCGAACTACGAGCGCGCGGTGGAGCTGGCCGGAATCGAGCGCGGGAGGATCTGGCGGCTGTACCTGCGCGCGGCGCGGATGGGTTTTCAGACCGGATGGGCTTCGATCTACCAGGTCCTCGCGCACCTACCGGCGCGATGACTGCCCCGGCCGATCGGGCGCAACGATTCCTCGCGCTCCACACCCCCGGCGACCCGCTGCTGCTGCCAAACCCCTGGGATGCCGGCTCGGCGAAGCTGCTCGCCTCGCTGGGCTTCCACGCTCTGGCCAGTACGAGCGGCGGCTTTGCGGCCACGCTCGGGCGCCTGGACGGTTCGGTCACCCGCGAGGAGGCGCTGGCCCACGCCGCCGCAATCGTCGTTGCGACCGATCTCCCGGTCTCCGCCGATCTCGAAAACGGCTTCGGCGAGGACCCCGCGGCGGTGGAGCAAGCAGTCGCCGCCGCCCGGGAGGCGGGCCTCGCGGGCTGCTCGATCGAGGACTTCAGCAGTAGCGACGACGCTCCGATTTACGACTTCGGGCTGGCCCGGGAGCGGATCGTCGCGGCAGCGCAGGCTGCCCACGCGGGGCCGGTGAGGCTGGTGCTGACCGCTCGCGCCGAGAACTACCTGCACGGGCGGCCGGAGCTGGCTGACACGATCACCCGTCTCCAGGCCTACCAGGAGGCAGGCGCGGACGTGCTGTACGCGCCGGGGCTGACATCGATCGACGACATCACCGAGCTCGTGCGTTCGGTCGACCGCCCCGTGAACGTTCTCGCCCTCCGCAGCGCTCCGCCGGTGGCCGCCCTCGCCGCCGCGGGGGTCAGCCGCGTCTCCGTGGGCGGCGCGTTCGCGTTCAACGCCATCGGCGCGCTGGTCGAGGCAGCGAGCGAGTTGCGTGATCAGGGAACCTACGGATTCAGCGAACGAGCGGTCGCAGGCGCACGCGCAGCGCGGCGAGCGTTCGGCTCGCCTCCTTAGCCTGTATAGAGCCGCTGCAGCAGGTTCAGCA
>CAXMLR010000541.1:0-3712 GCA_964194275.1 uncultured Solirubrobacterales bacterium | reverse complement strand
ACCCGGCGGCGCTCGCTCGGTGTGGGCCTGGAGCTCGTGCTCGGCGAGCAGGGCGGCGCCCAACACCCCAGCGCGGACCCCATGTCGAGCGACACGGATCGTGGTTTGCTTGCCCAACCCGGGTAACACGTAGCCACGGGCCACCCGCCGCGCCGGCTCAAGCAGGAGCTCTCCCGCCTGCGCGGCACCGCCGCCGATCACGACCTCTTCGGGGTCGAAGGTGTTGATTGCGTTCGCCACGCCGATACCGACGCGCTGTCCCCAGATCTCGATCATCCGCCGCGCCGAGGGATCGCCGGCGTGGGCGGCTTCCACCGCATCGGCGCCAAGTACGGCTTTGCCTTCGGCGCGGAGTGCGCCCAGCGCCGACTCGGGATGCAGCCCAGCCGACTGCGCCGCCAGGCGATCCAGCGCGTGTCCGGAAGCGACGAACTCAAGCGATCCGGGCTGAGGAAAGCCCATCGGAGCGGGCACGGCGCCCGCAAGGTCAAGCCCGACCACTGTATGGCCGAGCTCCCCCGCCCCTCCGGTCGCGCCGCGGTAGATACGGCCGCCCAGCACCAGGCCGCCGCCGACGCCGGTTCCAACCGTGATCATCACCAGGTCGTGCGCGACGAGCCGCAGGTTCTCGTCGTGGGCTTCGGCCAGTGCGGCGACCGTCGCGTCGTTGTCGACGAACACCGGTAGCCCAAGGCGCTCGCCGAGCACTTCCCGCAGCGGCACCTCGGCGAGCGGAACGTTGACCGAGGACACCACCCGCCCGGTGTCGAACTCGACCACCGACGGCACGCCGATCCCGACGGCGTCGAGGCGGTCTGGCTTGGCGGCCTCGATCATCGCCACCAGCTGGTCGATCAACTCCTGCGAACTGCCGCGACGGGTCGGCTGTAGCTCCGAAGACCCGAGCTCGCTGCCTCGCTTGACCGCGAGCGCGATCTTAGTCCCGCCGATATCGACCCCGGCGACCGAGACGGTCACAGCTGCTCCGCGGCGGCGGGGTCCAGCAGCACGGTCACCACATCCGCTATCGGGGCGACCATCGACGCGGGGACGTGGGGGTTCGGGGTGGCTCCCTTGCCGAACGCCGCGGCGACCGCCTCGGCCTTGGCGGCGCCGGAGATCAGAAACACGATCTCCCTCGCCGTCGCCAGGGCGGGCAGGGTGAGCGAGATCCGCGGCACGAACGGCTCGAGGCCCGCTTGCGGAATGCCGAGGACGAGTCGCTCACGCTCGGCAAGCGACGCCTGGCCGGGGAATAGCGAAGCGGTGTGCCCGTCTGGGCCCATCCCCAGCAACAGCAGGTCGAACTCGGGCGGCCCGGCGTTCCGCAGCTCGTCCTCGTACCCCTCCGCGCCTGCGCCCGGGCCCAGCTCGCCGCGCATACGATGCACGATGCCGGGGCCCGCGGCGCCGAGCGGGTCAAGCAGGGACTCCTTGGCCAGCCGGTAATTGGAGCGCGCGTCTTCGGGTGGGACGCAGCGCTCGTCGCCGAACCACATCGTCGTCCGCGAGAGATCCAGGTCGACTGCCCGCACGGCGCGGACGAACTCCTCGTAGGCGGCCCGCGGTGTGGAACCGCCGGTCAGCACGATCTGACCGCCCCCTGAGGCGGCTCCAACCATCATCGCCGCGCAGGCTCGAGCGGGGTCCTCCACGACCTCGATCTCGACCGTCATGCCGGACAGAGGCTCCGGGCAACCTCGAGCGCCGGTGCGTAGGTGGGATCGCGCAACAACGCCTGCCGAACCCCCTCGCCCAGGATCCCGCCTTCCCCGCGGGAGGCCCCCATCACCTTCCATACGCGCTCGTTCCCGTCCCGCACCTCTCGGGCACACAGCCCACCTTCGGCGCGGTCGAGTGACAGCGAGGAATCGTCGCCCCAGGCGACGGTCACTCCGGCAAGCCCTGGCGCATCCTGCTCGATCGTCCCGAGCGAGATCTTGAGTTCGCGTTCCCCGTGACGCGCGACGCCAGTCAGGCACCCGCGCCCAGACGCCTCCAGCGGGTTCGCCTTCCAGCCCAAGCGCGAGGCCAACCACCCGGCGAGCAGCAGCGCCGCGGAGCTCGAGCCCTCCTTGTGCCGCACGGTGATCTCGCTCACCCGGTGCAGGGCCGCGCGCCGGCGGGGGGGATCGAAGCTCGAGGCCAGTCGCTCCCGCCACGGGGTCGTACGCAGCCAGGCCAGGTCGACCACGTAGGCCGCGTCGAGCACCTCCGCAGCGCGCTCGAGGGACTCCGATGAGTCGACCGCCTCGTCGCTGTCCAGGAGCATCACGTCGATCATGTGCCGGACGGCATTGACCGCGTTCTCGTGTCCGTGCGGGGACCACAGCAGCGTGGAAAGTTCGGAGACGATAACCGGATCGATGATCGTGTCAAGCCGCTCGAGATGCTCGGGACCGAGATCGATTTCCACCCGTTCGACCATCACCCCCAGCCCGGAGCGCGGCTCGTCGTAGGACATCGCCGCCCACGCATCCAGTTGGGTCCGCCCTTCCTCGACGGTGCACAGAACGGTGCGAGATGCGTGGTAGCGCCCGACGCGGGCCAGGCGGTTCGCGATCTCCCCTTTCCAATCGCGGTCCACGACGACCACGAGGTTCAGGACTCGTGCCGGGGCGAGTGACTCGTTGGCTGCGTGCCTGTCCCGCAGGAGCTTGCGCAGCGCGCTGCCGATCTGTTCAGGGGTGGTGTCGGATTCCGACCAGTAGTCCTCCCCGGCGCCCGTTGATGTCTCTTCGGCGTCGGGAGAGCTGGACGAGGACGTGACGGTCACAGCCGCCGCCACCTCTGCCCGTCGACGAGCAGTTCATCGGCCTCGGTGGGGCCCGTCGAGCCGGCCTCGTACTGTGCGATGTCCGAGGACTCGTCCTCGTGCCAGGCGGTCAGGATCGGGTCGATGATGCTCCACAGCGCTTCGATCTCATCGTTGCGCGTGAACAGTGTGGCGTCGCCGCGCATCGCGTCGAGGATCAAGCGTTCGTATGCCTCCGGGGACTCCGACATGAACGAGGTGCCGTACCGGAACTCCATGTTCACCGGGCGGATCCGCATGGTCGGCCCGGGGATCTTCGCCCCCAGCGAAACCGAGACGCCTTCGTCGGGCTGGACGGTGAGAATGATCTGGTTAGCCTGCACGCCGACCGAGCCCTGGGTCTGAAAGGCCAGATGGGGAACCGGTTTCAGCGTCACCGCGATCTCGGTGACCTTGCGCGCCAGCTGCTTCCCGGTGCGCAGGTAGAACGGCACCCCGGCCCAGCGCCAGTTGGAAACGTGCAGCCGGAGCGCCACGTAGGTCTCGGTGCGTGACTCGGGGTCGACGCCCTCCTCCTCCCGGTAGCCCGCTACCTTCTCGCCTGCCACCACTCCGGAGCGGTACTGGGCTCGGAGCGCCATCGAGGAGACGTCGGCTGGGTCGGGTGGGACGATCGCTTCGAGAACCTTGAGCTTCTCGTCGCGCAGCCGGTTGGCCTCGAACGACGCGGGCGGCTCCATCGTCAACAGCGCGAGCAGTTGCAGCATGTGGTTCTGGACGAGGTCTCGCAGCGCTCCCGCGCCCTCGTAGTAGCCGGCGCGCCCACCGATGCCCATGTTCTCAGCGGCGGTGATCTGCACGTTGTCGATGAAGTTGCGGTTCCACACCGGCTCGAACAGCGCGTTGGCGAAGCGCAGCGCCATCAGGTTCTGCACCGTCTCTGTCTCTTATACACAT
>CAXMLR010000540.1:0-1539 GCA_964194275.1 uncultured Solirubrobacterales bacterium | reverse complement strand
CTCTATCACGAAGTCAGACGCAAACCAACGGTCATCTAGGTACGGCGCGGTCCATCTGCGGCTGGCCGCGCCTGACCGTCTCATCTCTCCGATGTTTCCGGCCCGGCGGATGGCCTGTGCCAGGTTGGGCGCTGCCGGCCCAACTGAATGAGCGGCCGCTCGAGCCACCGCCAGCTCGCCAGCGCTAGCGGGATCGTCAGCGCTGCGGTGTAGCCGGCGTGGAGGGCGAACGCTGCCGGACTGGTGTCCCGAAACGGGATCAGGCTCGGGTGGTGGAGCAGGAACTCCAGGACCACCGCGTGCAGCAGGTAGATGCCGTAGGAGATGAGCCCTAGCGTCAGCAACGAGCCACCCTGCCTTCCCAGCGGGCGGGCACGGAGTGCGGTGGCGACCAGTAGGCCGTATCCCACCGCGAACAGGGGGCGGGTGGCGTCGACGAACAGCTGATAGCTCACCACCCCGAAGCGCAGGGGGGCGGCGGCGCTAACCACCGCGGCGACGACGAGACAGAAGATCATGAGCCGCCGGCCGGTTCGGCTCGCGGGCAGCTGCACCAGCCATCGCCGCCAGGCCGGATCGCACAGGTGCGGGGCAACCGCGAGCAGGATCCCCGGGCAGAACATCTGCCACATCGCCGGGAATGAGCCCCGCAGCCAAAGGCCCAGGGTCCCGTCGCCCTGGAGGTCGCTCACTGCCGTGAAACCGACGCTGCCCGCCCAGGAGGCCACGACCAGCAAAGCGAGACGCTCCGGGGAGGCCGGACGGCGGCTGGCGCGCACCGTCAGCGCCAACAGCGGCACCGCGATGTAGAAGATGAACTCAAGCGTCAGCGTCCACGCCACCGAGAACAACGCGCCCTCCCGGCCGGGAATGAGATTGTTGAGCAGGAGGTAGTGGAATGGGTACTGCCAGCCAAGGGTGGGGTCGCGGCTGCCCAGGACGATCGTGGCGGTGAGCGCGATCCAGTAAAGGGGAAAGATCCGCGCGGTCCGCCGGACCGCGTACCCCCTCAGGTCCGGAAGCGGCTCCCCGCGCAGCAGACGGTCGACGAACGGCTTGCTGATCACATAGCCGCTGATGCCGAAGAACAGCCACACCCCGGTGGCCAGGGTGATCATGGGTACGTCGTAGACGTACTGCGCCTTCACCGGGATGCCCCGACCCCCCAGGGCGTAGGCGTGACCCACGAGCACGGCCAGCGCAGCGGCGGCGCGCAGCACGTCGATGTTGCCGACCCGGCCCGTGCCGGTCGTGTCTGTCCCGTCCGCAGCCGCCTCGGGGCCCCCGTTCCGTGGCATAGGGCACATGCTAGGGCGGCTCCTTCGATCATGAGAAGTCCTTGCTGCGCTCGTCGTGACTGCCGGAATGCCAGGGCCGCCCCAGCGGCGAGCGAGCTAGCAAACGCAACGAGTTCGCGATCGTCGATCGCCTCGCCTCGCCCGCTCGCCGAGCGGTGCAGCCTGCGCGAGCTGGTCGTGCGCGCAGCACCTGCACCGTGCGCGTCTCTGTTACCCCGCCTCAGCTCAAACGACGGGGGTG
>CAXMLR010000539.1:0-4979 GCA_964194275.1 uncultured Solirubrobacterales bacterium | reverse complement strand
GGCGGAGAGGGGGGGATTCGAACCCCCGAACGAGGTTGACCCCCGTTACGCGATTTCCAGTCGCGCCCGTTCAGCCGCTCCGGCACCTCTCCAGGAACCGGGTTAGCGTAGCGGTGCCGGAGGCTCAGACCTGCCAAGCGCCGTCGCGCAGCAGCGGGACCTCGCTCTTGTCGCCGGCGATTCCGGTGACCGCCACGTCGCCTGAGCCGATCATGAAATCGACATGGATCTCGCTGCGGTTCACCCGCGCGTGATCGGCGTCGCCATCGAGCGCCATCTCCAGCCCGGCCCCGAGCGCGATATGGCTGGCCGCGTTCTCATCCAGGAGCGTGTCGAAGAAGACGGTCCCGAGCTGACCGATGCGACTCTCGCGGTCGACCAGTGCGACCTCTCCGAGCCGCGCGGCACCCGGACCCCGATCAGCCAGCGCGCGCAGGGTCGGCGCGCCTTGCTCGGCCTCGATCTCCACCGCTCGCCCGGACTCGAAGCGCACGCGCAGGCCGGTGATCAGCGCGCCCGCCACGAACAGCGGCTTGGTCGAGGTGACAACGCCCGAGGTGCGCTCGGGGTCCGGGGTCGTGAACACCTCCTCGGTCGGTAGGTTGGGCACGTGGACGATGCCCTCTGCGGTGCGGATGCGAGCCCCGGTCCAGCGGCTCGTGGGCAGCAAACCGACCGTCAAGTCGGTGCCCGGCCCCTCGAAGCGCAGCGAGTCGAGCCGCAGCGCGGTGAGGGTCTCGGCGACCTCAATCAGCCGGTCAAGCCGAGCGTTCCAGGCCTGGACGGGGTCTGCCTCGTCGAGTCGGCACACGCGCGAGATGTCCGCCCATAGCTGCCCCAGCGCGTCTGGGGCGTCGAGCTCCGGGTGCACGAGCTTCGCCCAACCGGGGGTCGGGCACGGGGCCACGGTCCAGTTGAGCGAGCGATCGTTGAGAACCTTCTCGGACTCGCGGACGTGCGGGAGGATGTCGCGGCCCAAGCGGTCCGGGTCGACACCCGCCATCAGATGCGGCTCGACCGGGCCGGTCAGCGAGATCACGGCAGCGCGGTGAGCGCCGAGGGCTAGGATCTGCTCTCCGTACCAGGGTGGGACATAGCTCAGCGTGTCGATGTCCGCGTGGATCGCCCGCGCGCGCTTGAGGTGCAGGTCGAACACCTTGAGCTCGACGAACTTCGCGCCGGTGGCGTAGGCGACATCGGCGATCGCCCGCGCCAGCTGCTCCTTGCCGGGCTCGGAGGAGATCGAGACGATCTGCCCGGGTTGGACATTGGCGCCGAAGCGGACGATCAGCTCGGCCAGCCGGTGCGCGCGGTTACCGTCGCTCATGCTGAGCCTGCGAGGATGAGGACGCCGGGATTCAGGATTCCCGCGGGATCGAGTTGGGCCTTCACCGCCCGCAGAACGGCACAGGCCAGCTCCCCGATTTCCTGCTCATACCAGTGCAGATGATCGCGACCCACGCCGTGGTGATGGCTGATCGACCCGCCCGAAGCCTCAATCGCGTCTCCGGCGGCGGACTTCGCCTGGCGCCACTGCGCCACCGGGTCCTCGAGAGCGGCGCAGCCGACGGTGAAGTAGAGCGAGGCGCCCGATGGATAGACGTGCGAGATGTGGCAGAGGATCACCGGTGGCGTGTCCTGAGCGCTCAGCGCCTCACGCAGGGCGCCGGTGACGGCCGCGTAGACCCCTGGCAGCCGAGACCAGAATGCCACTGTCTCCAGCGTCTCGACCAGCGCTCCGGCGTCGAGCAGCGCGTCACGGAGATACGGCCCGCGATAGCGATCCCGCTCCCACGCCTCGCCGGCATCCGGATCCGGCGCTCCTCCCATCCTCCGGAGGACCGCTTCGGCGCCGGTGCGGCGAGCCTCCACCGCCTCCGCGACGCCCTCGTAGCCGACCACCGCAAGAGCGCCGCCCGCGCCTGCGCCCGCTCCCAGCTCCGCGGGGCGAGCCAGGTTCAGCGCCGTTTCGGCCTCGTCGGAGAGCCGGAGCACGGTGGGGACCGGTCCGTCCTGGGCGAGCCGACGCAGCGCAGCCGTCCCCTCCGTGAAGGACGCGAACCGCCAGCCCGTGTAGACGCGGCGCTCAGGCCGCGGCCTGAGCGCAACCGTGAGCGAGGTGATCACGCCCAACGCTCCCTCGGAGCCCAGGATGAGTTGCCGGAGATCCGGTCCGGCCGCCGATTTCGGCGCTCGGCCGAGAACGAGCGACCCGGCCGGAGTTGCGACGGTCAGCCCCATCACGACCTCATCGAAGCGACCGTACCCCGCTGAGGCCTGCCCGCTCGAGCGGGCTGCGGCGAACCCGCCGAGCGTGGCGTACTGAAACGATTGCGGGAAGTGCCCGATCGTGTAGCCACGGGCCGCAAGCAGCGCTTCGGCCTCCGGCCCCCTCAGCCCGGGCTCGAGTACAGCTAGGCGCGACTCCTCGTCGAGGGAGACGAGTGCGTTCATCCGGTGCAGGTCGATGGCCACGAGTCCGACATAGCCCGTGGTCTCAGGATTTAGCCCCCCCACCACCGAGGTCCCGCCGCCGAACGGAACCACCGCCACGCCCGCTCGGGACGCGATCTGCAGGAGCGCTGTCACCTCATCGTGAGAACCGGGCGAGAGCACCAGGTCGGGCGCGGCCAGCGTGTCTCCGGAGCGCAGGCGCAGCAGGTCGGGTGTCGACTTCCCGCGCGCGTGACGTACCCGCGTCTCGTGGTCGGCAGTGGCATGCGCCTCGCCCACGACAGCTGCCAGCTCGCTCACCAGCCCGCCGGCGAGCCGGGGCGCGGTCAGCGAAACGTCACTCGGCGACAGTGGGCGCTCGCGCGGACCGCGGACGCCGAGGCCTTCGCTGAGCAGCGTGAGCACGCTGTCGGGCAGATGCGGCACCTGATCTGGGTCGCCCCAACCCCACCAGGACAGTTCGCGGTACGGGTCAGTCGGACGCTGCGCCACGCCGCGGACGGTATCCGCTCAGCGAGAGCTTCGTTCGCTGCGCCAGTGCGGCACGGCCAGCATCGTCAGCCGCAGCTGCTTCTCAGCCACACGCGCGATCTCTGCTTCGGCCGCCGGGGCGGCGACCGGAGCGTCCACCGTCGCTCCCACCGTTGCGATCATCGTGTTGACCAGCAGGCCGGCCAGCATCTGCAGGTCGTCGGTCGTCCATTCGCGCAGCACCGGGAAGCGCGCGAGGTCGGTCGCCAGCTCGCTGGTGAACAACCGGATCTCGTTCCGAATCGCATGTCGGAGTACCACGTTGCCGGTGTAGCCAACGCGCACGACGAAGATGAAATGCGCCCGGTGCTGATGCACGTGCTCCATGAGGATCTCCACCGAGCGGTGGATCATCTGGCCGGGGGGGAGGCCCTCCCGGGCCTCGCGCAGCATCGCCCGCAGCGTGCGGAACGATTCCTCAACCAGCGCGAGCCCGAGCGCATCCATGCTCTCGAAGTGCCGATAGAAGGCGGTCGGCACGACTCCGGCCGCGCGAGCGACGCGGCGCAGACTGAGCGAGTCGAAGCTCTCGCCCGCCTCCAGCTGCAGCAGCACCGCGTCCAGCAGCGCCTGGCGCGTGTGGCGTCGGCGCTCGGCTTGAGTGCGTGCGGGCCGGCGCGGTGGCGAGGAACCCCTTTCGGACGCGCGCGGCGACCGCTCAGTACGCCCGTTCACCAAGTCGGTGTGCGTCTGATCACAGTTGCCAGTTTAGCCCTTGACGAGCCGAACCAAATCCTTACACTGACCTTGTGAACAGTTGTCCACTAACTCATCATCACCCATGCCTGTAGAACTCTCACCGCGGCGCCTGCTGAAGTCACCGCTGGTCGACCTTCTGCTCGGCCCCCACGGCATCGACCGGTATCTGGAGCTGATCCGACCGGACCTGACCGTCCGTGATGCCCGCGCGCGTATCGTCGCGGTGCATCGTCAGACCGAGCGGAGCGTGACGCTGACGCTCCGCCCCAACACTGCCTGGCGCGGCTTCCAGGCCGGGCAGTTCGCCCGGATCGGCGTTGATGTCGACGGTGTGCGCCGCACCCGCACCTACTCGCCGAGCTGTTCCCAGCACCGCTCTGATGGCTTGCTCGAGCTGACCGTGACGACCCACCCCGAGGGACTTGTCTCACGCCACCTCCGGGACCACGTCCGACCCGGCGACGTGCTCCACCTCGGTCAGGCTCAGGGAGACTTCGGTCTACCGGTAAAGCGGCCGGAGCGGCTGGTGCTGATCAGCGGCGGCAGTGGCGTTACCCCAATCATCTCCATGCTCCGGACGTTGTGCGACGAAGGCCACGACGGCGAGGTTGCGTTCGTGCACTACGCGCGCACCGCCGACGACTGGCTCTACCAGCGCGAGGTCGAGGCGTTGGCCACAGACCGGCCCAACGTAACCGTCAGCTATGTCGCCACGCGTGAGGGCGGCCGCTACATCGAAGAAGCTGCGATCCGTTCGCTCCTCGAGGGCTTCGCACCGGTCAACAGCACCGCGGCCGTGTGTGGACCGCCGGCGCTGATCGACGCGGTGCGCGCAATCTGGAAGATCGCGCCTGAGCGCGTGCTGGCGGAGACCTTTACGCCACCGAGCCTAAACCTCAGCGACGCCGCCGCCGACGGCTCGCTGCGTTTCCTGCGCAGCGACCTCGTCGCCCCAATCGCCCCAGGCACGCTGCTCGAGCAGGCCGAGGCGGCGGGCCTGACACCCGATTTCGGATGCCGCATGGGCATCTGCCACACCTGCACCTGCCGCAAGAGCGCCGGCGCGGTACGCGACATCCGCACCGGTGAACTCTCAACCGAGGAGGACGTGGACATCCAGCTCTGTGTGTCCGTCCCCGCCGGCGACGTAGCCCTGGAACTTTGACCACGTGAGGAGATCGAGAAATGCCGACCAAACATCCTGAGCTCACACCCGACCAGATCGAGGCCCTCGGCCGCGAGCTCGACGAGCTGCGCAACCGCGTGCGAGCCGATCTCGGTGATCGCGACGTCGA
>CAXMLR010000538.1:0-1631 GCA_964194275.1 uncultured Solirubrobacterales bacterium | reverse complement strand
GCAGCAGTAGTCGAACTCGATCCCCTGACCTATCCGGTTGGGACCCGAGCCGAGGATGACCACGCTGGGACGCTGGCCCCGCTGCACCTCGTGGCTGGGGCCGTCTGGCCCCGGCCGCTCCCAGCCGGAGTAGAAGTACGGCGTGCGGGCAGCGAACTCGGCCGCGCAGGTGTCGACGGCCTTGTAGGTCCGCTCGCCGGTGAACGGAGCTTCCGGGTTCGTCACCAGCTCGGAGAGCTCGTGCAGGAACCACGGGTCGATGCTGGTGCGCTCGTGGAGGACGTTGATCGGCACCTCGCGCCGCAGCGCCTCCAGCAGGTGATCGAAGCGCTCAGCCCCCGGGGAAGCGACCAGCTCCAGCAGCCTGTCCTCGTCGTCGGGGCTGACGGCCTCGAGATCGAGCTCACGGGAGCGCAGGGCCTTGGCGAAGGCCTGCTGGAACGTGCGCCCGATCGCCATCGCCTCGCCCACGGACTTCATGTGGGTGGTGAGCTCCGCCTCGGCGCCCGGGAACTTCTCGAACGCGAACCGCGGCCACTTGACCACGCAGTAGTCGATCGCGGGCTCGAAGCTGGCCGGGGTGGCCCGTGTGATGTCGTTGGGGATCTCCTGGAGGGTGTAGCCGACGGCCAGCCGCGCGGCGATCTTGGCGATCGGGAAACCGGTCGCCTTGCTGGCTAGCGCGCTCGAGCGGGAGACGCGCGGGTTCATCTCGATGACCACGATCTCGTCGGTCTCCCGGTTGACCGCGAACTGCACGTTGGAGCCGCCGGTCTCCACGCCCACCGCCCGGATCACGGTGATCGCCTGATCACGCAGGGCCTGGTACTGCTTGTCGGTGAGCGTCTGCTGCGGGGCCACGCAGACGCTGTCGCCGGTGTGGACCCCCATCGGATCGAGGTTCTCGATCGAGCAGATGATCACGACGTTGTCGGCGTGGTCGCGCATCACCTCGAGTTCGAATTCGCCCCACCCGAGCACCGACTCCTCGATCAGGACCTGTCCGATCGGAGAGGCGTCGATGCCGCCGCCCACGATGCGATCGAGCTCGGTTGTGTCGTGCACCACGCCGCCGCCCCGGCCGCCGAGCGTGAAGGCGGGCCGAACGATGAACGGCAGGCCGACCTCGGCGATAGCGGAGCGCGCGTCGGTGACACTGTGCGCGATCGTGCTGCGGGGCACGCGCAGGCCCGCGTCGGTCATCGTCTGGCGAAAGCGCTCACGATCTTCGGCGCGGTCGATCGCGTCGTAGTCCGCGCCGATCAGCTCGACGCCGTGCTTGGCCAGGGTTCCGTCCTCGTGCAGGGCCTTGGCCAGGTTCAGCGCGGTCTGCCCCCCCAGGGTCGGCAGCAGCGCGTCGGGCTGCTCGCGCTCGATCACTTGCGCCACCGTGCGCGGGAGCAGCGGCTCGATGTAGGTGACGCTCGCGACCTCCGGGTCGGTCATGATCGTGGCCGGGTTGGAGTTGATCAGGACGACCTCGTAGCCCTCCTCGGTCAGCACCCGGCAAGCCTGAGTGCCGGAGTAGTCGAACTCGGCCGCCTGACCGATCACGATCGGCCCGGAACCGATCAGGAGGATCTTGTGGATGTCCTCGCGTCTCGGCACGGATTTACGCAGCGGCCTTGATC
>CAXMLR010000537.1:0-1672 GCA_964194275.1 uncultured Solirubrobacterales bacterium | reverse complement strand
GTCCTGGTGCTCGGCGCCCACGGCATTGCCGCCACCGCCGCTGCCGGGGTGATTCTCACCGCCACCGGCATCGTCGGCTCTTTGTCCTATGCCGCCTGGGCGATCGCCGACCGCACGATCGCTGGTCGTCAGGCAGCCGAGCTCGAGTCGGCGCCCGCCCCCGCGTAGTCGTGAGTGGGGCATACCCTCGCGGGCTAGCATATCCGGGCAGTGCCTAGCCGCCGAGGTCCAGGGTCGGGCTCATGCCGGTTGCGCTTCGCGCTCGGCGTCGGGCTCATGGCCACAGCGCTGACGTCCGTGACCGGCTGCGGGAGCTCAGGGACGACCGCCGCCGGCGGCATTGCGTCGGCTGCGAGCGCCGCCGCGGTCCCGGCGGGCGTAATTCCTCCGACACATCGAACGCGTCGGCAGGCCGCGAGCACGGTTCCCGCCAGTCCTCCCCGGCGCGCCGGGGCGCCGGTTGGTGCGCACCGGATTCATGGCTCGGCGCCGCGGCCTTCGATCGTGTGGGATCCGATCCCCTTCGGTGGCCGGCGAAAGGCTGAGATGGTCGCCTACGCTCGCCGTCACTACGGCAGCTTCATGACCCCCACGTGGCGGCTGGTCAACCCCAAGGTGATCGTGATCCATTACACCGATTCGCCTGACTTCGCCTCCGCCTTCGCCACCTTCACCGCTGATGTACCCGACGTCGAGCTGCATGAGCTGCCGGGCACCTGTGCGCATTTCATCGTGGACGGTGCCGGCACGATTCACCAGCTCGTCTCGCTCGGGACCATGTGCCGGCACACCGTCGGGCTGAACTGGACCGCGATCGGAATCGAACACGTTGGCTTCAGCGACGCTGGAGTCCTCGGCAGCCACCGCGAGCTTTCGGCGGGCATGCGGCTCGTCCGGTGGCTGCAATGCCGGCTCCACATCCGGACTGAGAACGTGATCGGTCACAACGAGAGCCTTGCGAGCCCGTTCCACCACGAAGATGTGGCGGCGCTCCGCAGCCAGACGCACAGCGACTTCAACCGCGCCGACATGAGGATCTACCGTGCACGGCTGCGGCGCGCCGGACCCTGCCCCTAGGCGCCGTCGCGCTTCTCGGCTACCGGGAGCCAGGCGCCTGCGCAACCGCCAGCACAGCCCGCGTGTACCGGCCGACCGACGCGGCACTCAGCGAACCCGGGGGCAGTTCGACCACGAACGCCGTCGTCCCGGGAACGGTTGAATTGGACCAATTGACGGCACTCCCCGGATAGCGGGTCAGCCGCCGCAGCGGCAGACCGGCCAGCCGCGCATATCGTCGTTCGATGTGGGCGTCTCCACCTGACAGATCCACGAGCCCCAGCGGTTGATGAAACCAGATGGTGATCCGGGGACGCAACCTCAGGATCAGTCGACGAGCGGCTCGCGCCTCCGGTTCAGACAGTGCTCGCGGCCCTGAGTACTGAGGATCTCCGCGAAGCCCAACGGCTCGCCAGTGCCATGGGAAGTTCCGGTTCAAGTCGACGCCGTCGGCGTTTTGGCGCCGTCCGGCGGCGGCGCCGTCGGGATTGAGGACCGGAACGACCCACAGCGCACTCCCCGACGTGGGCCCGTGTTCTACCAGGCTGCGGGCAATGGCGATGCCTGCAGGTTCGTTGCCATGGATGCACCCGATCACCAGCACCGTGCCTGTAGC
>CAXMLR010000536.1:0-6089 GCA_964194275.1 uncultured Solirubrobacterales bacterium | reverse complement strand
GGATCGCCCGCGAGTGGTTCTACGGCGACGAGCCCATCACGGAGCTGGGCGAACTGGAAGCTTCGTTCTACGCCCGTGCGGCGGCGTAGGGCTACACGCGCTGAACCTGGACCAGGCTGGTCGTACCCGGGCGTCCGCTCGGCAGTCCGGCGGTGATCCCGACCCGCGCGCCGGGCTTGACCCAACCGAGCTCGACCACGCGGCGGGCGGCGTCGGCGATCAGCGCCTCGGTGATCTCGTGACGGCGCATCGACGCCGCCTGGACCCCCCACATCAGCGAACAGCGGCGCACGGTCTCCCGGCCCGGGGACAGGGCGAAGATCGGCACCTGCGGGCGGTGGGCGGACAGCAGCCTGGCCGAGCGCCCGGACAGCGTGGGGACGACCAGCGCGGCCAGGTGCAGGTCGCGCGCGGCGGCGCACGCGCTGTAGGCAACCGTGTACGCCGGGTCGCGCGCGTCACGCCGGACCCGATCTTCGTTCCAGTCGCGATACGGCAATGCACGCTCGGTCCGCTCGGCGACGGCGGCCATCATCTCGACCGCCTGCACGGGATAGCTACCGACGGCCGTCTCCTGGGAGAGCATCACTGCGTCGGTGCCGTCGAGGATCGCGTTGGCGACATCCGCCACCTCGGCGCGCGTGGGCCGCGATGAGGACACCATCGAGTCGAGCATCTGCGTCGCGGTGATCGACGGCCGGGCCAGGCGGCCCGCCGCGCGCAGAAGCTGCTTCTGGACCATCGGCACGTCCTCGATCGGCAGCTCGATCCCGAGATCCCCGCGCGCCACCATCACACAGTCTGCCGCCCGAATGATCTCATCGGCGGCGTCGACGGCCTGCGGCTTCTCGATCTTCGCGATCAGCGGCAACCGCGTGTGCTTGCGCACGCTGGTCACATCCTCGGCCGTGCGCACGAAGGACAACGCGATCATGTCGACACCGATCGACTCGCCGAAGCGCAGCATCTCGAGGTCCTCCTCGGGCACCGCCGGCAAGCCGCGAGTGGACCCGGGGATGTTGAGCCCTTGGCGCGAGGCCACGGTGCCCCCGATTTCGACCGCCGTCTCGATCTCGCCCTCGGCCTCCCGCACCACCTTGACCCGCAGGCGAATCGCGCCGTCGGCGAGGTAGATCACATCATCGTTATCGACGGCGGCGGCGAGGCCGTCCCAGCTGACCGACATCCGCCGCTCGGTGCCGGTCTGCTCGGAGCCGCACTGAAGCACCAGAGTCTCCCCCGGCTTGAGCTCGGCGAGGCCGTCCTGCAGTGCGCCGATCCGGATCTTGGGACCTGGCAGGTCCTGGAGGATCGCCACCTGACGGCCGACGCTGCTGGCCGCCGCGCGGACACGCTCTGCGTTCTCGGCGTGCGTCTCGCGGGTGCCATGGGAGAAGTTGAACCGCGCGACATCGACGCCTGCCTGCACCATTCGCTTCAGCGTTTCGGGATCCCTCGAGGCCGGTCCGATGGTGGCGACGATCTTCGTGCGGCGCATCAGCCAGGAAGCTACTCCACGAACCTCCCGGACTCGTTGACGATCTGTCCGTCGGCGCTCAGGCGACCCCCGTCGCGGAGATCGCAGATCAGGTCCCAGTGCAGCGCGGACTGGTTCGTACCGCCGGTCTCCGGATAGGAACGTCCGAGCGCGAGGTGGATGGTGCCCGACATCTTCTCGTCGAGCAGGATCGATCCGGTGGCGCGATCGATTCCGGTGTTGGTCCCGATCCCGAGCTCGCCCAGGAACTTGGCGCCGGGATCGGTGGCCAACGCCGACTCCAGGTAGTGCTGGCCGTGGTCGGCCCTCGCGGCTACGACTTTGCCTGCCTCGAAGGTTAGCTGCACCCCGGTGACCTCGACGCCGCGCGGACTGGAGGGGATCGTGAAGCGGACCGTGCCCTGCGCGGAGTCCTCGTGCGCTCCCGTGAACACCTCGCCGCTGGGCATGTTGTGGCGCCCGTCGGAGTTGATCCACCTCCGGCCGCCGACCTTCAGGTGCAAATCCGTGCCCTCGGCCTCGATTCGGATCTCCTCTGCGCGTGAGAGGCGCTCCACCAGCCGGGCCTGGCGGGCGCTCAGGTCCCGCCACGCCCCAATTGGATCGGCGTGGTCGAGGAACAGCGCCCCACGGACGAAGGCTGCGTAGGCGTCTTCGCTCATCCCGGCCTCCTGCGCGAGGGCCGGCGTGGGCCAGATCGTGCCACACCAGCGCGAGGTCAGCCGTGCCTCCTGCACCGGGCCGCGCGCCCGCGCAGCACGGCTGATCTTGGACGGATCGATCCCGGCCAGGCCCCGCGTGTTGGCCGGGGCCATGATCCTGACCTGCGCGTCGGCGTTCGCCGCGTCGCTCAGCTCCAGCGGGGCATAGCCGTCTAGGTGCGCGTCGGCGGCGTGCGTGTAGAAGTCCGCGCTCAGCCAGGGCGGCGCCAACCGGAGCAGCGGCCAGGCGCCACGCTCGAGGATCACGCGATGAAGCGCTCGGACCAGCGGCAGCGCGAGCGTGCTGGCGCCGATCAACACCTGGTCGCCGGCTCTGGCCTCGACGCACCAGTCGCAGATCAGCGCCGCGAACGCGTCAGGATCGATCATCGGGCCTCCAGGTCCGGGAAGTTCCGATCGACGTGTTCGCGGATGCTGTCCCGGACGAACTGACGCTCTGCGCCGGACGCCATCCGGTAGCGGCCGAGCAGCTCCTTCTGGCGGGTGGTGCGTACACCGGCGATCGTCCAGGACACCGCCAGATGCTCGAACAGGAACTCGAGGGCGCGCTGCCAGGCGTCCTCCCGGTCTAGGCCGCCCTGAGTGACAATGCGGTACTCGCGGCGGGTGGCCGGGCTGAGCGAGCCGCGCAGCGCCAGCACGTTGCCCTCGCCGTCGGGGTACTCGGTCTCCGGTGCCGCGAGCTTTTCACGCTGGCGGTTGCGGCGGCCCACGGTGCCGGGCTTCAGGTGGCGGGGGCCAGCGCCGCGGCTTCGAGCTGGGTGGCCACGTCCCCGGTGACGGGATTCGCGTGGCCTGCCCACGCGGACCGCGGATCAAGCGCGGCCAGCTTGCGGATCGACGCGCGCGCCCGCTCGGTGTCGTGGTTGAACGCCGCGTGGGGCACGTGGGCGGCATTCTTGATTGCGGTCTCGGGATTCAGGGTGTAAAAGCAGTCGGACACCAGCGCCAGGCGATCTGACTCCCGGAACAGGCCGATCAGCCCGGGGGCGTGACCGGGGAGGTGGACGACCCGGAAACCGGCGATCTCTTCCCCGTCCTCGACCGTGTCCTCGATCTGGACCGCCCCGCCGTCCCACATGGTCAGCAGCTTCGGGAAGATCGGACGTGCGTAGGCGTGGAGCTTGTTCAGGTCCCAGTAGGGACGGAAGCTGGTTTGCGCTTCCGCGGCCTGACGGTCGGCCGGGTGGCAGAGGACGGGGGCGTCCAGGCCCGGAGCCGCGCCCCGGTGGTCGCAGTCCGCATGCCCGAGGACGATCCTCTTGAGGCCGCCGAGGCGCGCGGTGATGGCGCGCAGAGCGCCGGTCATATCGGAGATCCCGCTGTCGAACATCGTCAAGCCCCCGTCGTCCTCGATCAGGTAGACGTTCATCGCGCGTGGGCGGCCACCGCGGACGATCCACACCCCTTCGGCGATCGACTCGGGCTCAGCGCCGTGCATCCAGGCATGGACTTTCGTCCGCACGTTGGCCAGCTTCGCCATCTGGGCCTCGGACTTTGACCCGACGGGGGGCAGGAAGCCGAGCTGACGGGCGATGTCGGCGGTGTCGAGGTAGGCATCGTTGCCGGTGATCAGATCGTCGCTCACCGTCACCACGTCGCAGCCCTCGATCGCGATCCGCGCACCGTTGGGGGAAAAGCCCTGGAACATCCCGGGACCCGCGAACGTGGCCCGAACCTTCCAGCGGACGGCGCAGCGGTTGCGGGATGTGGTCAGGTCGCGGATCTCGAATTTGAAGTCCGGGAAGGCATCGAACAACATGCCGAAGTAGTCGCGGATCCCCTGCGGGGCGATGAGTTCCTCGCCCCCGACGAACCGGTCGACCGAGCCCGGCAACCAGCAGGCCACGGCAGCGTTGATGTCGTGCGCGGAAAGCGCATCGAAGTAACGCCGGGCGATCTCGGAGGAGGAAGTCATCGCGGCGCGCAGTCTACGCCCCGGCAATTATCGTGCGTCCTCGTGACCAAGCAGCGCGAACTCGGACGGGGGGAACGGGTGCTGCCGGGCCTATGGCGGCTACGGCTGCCCCTTCCGTGGCCCGGGGTCCCGCACTGCAACGCCTGGGCGATCGCCCAAGGCTCGGGAATCGTCCTCGTCGACACCGGTATGCACCTGCCGGGCTCGATGACCCAACTCGAGCGGGCGATGGACCAGGTCAACCTCCGGCTCGAGCATGTGCGGCTGCTGGCCGCCACTCACGCCCACTCCGATCACTGGGGCCAAGCCGCTCCGATCATGGAGCGGGCGGGCTGCGAGCTGTGGATGCACCCCAATCACGCCCATTCGGTGCGCTCCCATGAGAACCCGGAGGGCGCGCTGGAGCGGCGCATCGAGGTGGGGCGCCAGAGCGGCGTGCCCGAGGAGGCACTGCGCCGTTACGCTGACCGGGCTCGCGAGATGCCCTCCGGCGTCGCGGCGGTGGTATCACCTGAGCGCGATCTGCTTCCGGGGGTGGTGATCGAGAGCGACCTCGGCGACTGGGAGGTGTATGAGACGCCCGGTCACGCCCCCTCCCACGTCTGCCTGTTCCAGCGTCAGCGACGGCTGCTGATCTCCGGTGATCACCTGCTCGGGCGGATCTCCCCGTTCTACGACTACGGCTGGACCCCGGATCCGGCGGGCGAGTTTCTGGGCTCCCTGGACGTGGTCGAAGGACTGGACGCCCGGCTGTGCCTGTCCGGGCACGGGCGGCCGTTTGTCGACGTGCCGGGGCACATCGAGGGCAACCGGGCGCTGGTGGCCGAGCGGCTGGCCGGGGTGCGGGCCGCGCTGAGCTCGGATCCGTTGCGTGTGGTCGAGGTGATCCCGCGGGTGTACGGCGAGGCGATAAACGAGTACACCGCATCGTGGTGGTTGTCGGAGACGCTGTCCTACCTGCGCCATCTGGAAATGCGGGGCGAGGTGGTCCATGAGCCGGATGGGGCGGCCGAGGTGTGGCGGTTGGCCTGAGCAAGAGCACTCCAATCCGGCAGGACAACTGGCGACCCGCGATCCAACCGAGGCCGACCAGCCAACTTTGACACGACCGTGTCAAGGTTGATATGGTCCTGCCTGTGCGGATCGACGAGATCATCGCTGAGAGCGACGGGCCGGTCTTCTCGTTTGAGTTCTTCCCGCCCAAGAGCGACGAGGGCGATCGCAATCTCCGGGCCACGCTCGAGGACCTGCGCGCGTTCAACCCGGACTTCGTGTCGGTCACGTACGGCGCCGGCGGCACCACACGGGGACGCACCGTCGAGCTGACGCACTGGATCAAGCGCGATCTCGGCATCGAGGCGATGGCTCACCTCAGCTGCGTCGGCTCCTCTCGTGAGGACCTTCAGGAGATCCTCGACGGAATGCAGCGGACTGGCATCGAGAACGTGCTGGCGCTACGCGGCGACGCCCCGCGCGGTGAGACCGAGTGGCGCCCGCACCCTGGCGGCCTGCACTACTCGACCGAGCTGGCGTCGCTGATCGTCGAGAACTACCCGTTCAGTGTTGGTGCGGCCTGCTTTCCTGAGGTCCACCCCGAGGCGCCGGACCTGGCCCACGATCTGCGCTTCCTCAAGCAGAAGGTCGACGCGGGTGCGTCGTTTTTGATCACTCAGCTGTTCATGGACAACGAGTTGTATTTCCGCTTTGTCGACGACGCTCGCGCGGTCGGCATCGACGTCCCGATCCTGCCCGGGATCATGCCGATCACCGACGTCAAGCAGATCAAGACGATCACCGGAATGTGCGGCGCCAGCCTCCCCCCCGCCCTGATCGAGGCGCTCGAGTGGCGCGCTGATGACCGCGACGCGGTGCTCCAGCTCGGCGTGGCCTACGCCACCCTGCAATGCGCGGAGCTGCTGGCGCGCGGGGCGCCGGGCATCCACTTCTACAC
>CAXMLR010000535.1:0-3449 GCA_964194275.1 uncultured Solirubrobacterales bacterium | reverse complement strand
GCGGGATTCGAACCCGCGACCTTCGGGTTATGAGTCGCTTCAGGCGTGTCAGGTATCTGCGGTTTTGCAGGGATTTCGTGAAATTGGATCCGGTTGTATGAGGTCAAATTTGCTTGTTTGGTACCCGTTTGGTACCCGTTTTGGCGACTCGAGAGCCGGTCCTCACTCGATCGCGGACAGGACCTCAGCGGCCAGGACTGCACAGCGCAGCGCGACCGCTTGTGGGTCCTCCACCAGGCCGGTGACGGCGAGCGCTGCTTGCTGCGCGCCTTGGCGAGCGGGCTCGCCGAACAGTGCGCGCAGATGGCCGATCGCCTCGAGCGCGACAACATGGCTGACGTCTGCCGCGTTCATCGCCGCGAACCCATCGGCGAACGCCTCGATCTCGACCTCACGCAGCAGTCTGAAGACGTCGTGCGAATCGCGCGGACGCTGTCGGCGTGGCTGCTCGACGCGGTCCGCGATCTTGTGCAGCTTGGCGACCAACAGCGCAGACGGCCCTCCGACAAGAACCTCGTGCTGACGCTCGTCACCAGCTTCGAGCCCGGTGACGATCATCGGAGCGTGGTCGACGAGTGCTCCTTCGATCCCGCGAACCCGTCTGGTGGCCATGTTGTCGTGCGGCGGAATTCTGCCGGAGCGGCCCTTGCCCGCGCGGCCGGAGACGGCTTCGGGTAAGAGGAGGTCGACCGGGTAGCCGGCGGCGTTGAGCCAGCTCCCCGGCTGGGGGTTGGTGAGGTCGAGGTGGAAGTGGGCCGCCGTCATCGCCTCCTCGAGCCTCGGATCACTGGACAGCTCGCGGGGGTCCACGGCGAGATCTGCATCTTTGGTTTCGGTCGCGATCGCCTCGTCAACCTCCCCCGTGTGGATGAAGATCGCTTGCGCACCGACGAGGATCAGCGCCCGATGCTGTCCCACGAGCGCGTCGAGGGCGTCCAACAGCGCGCTCCTCGTGGCCGCATATAGCGGGGTGATGCCGGGCGTCATCGGGCGTCGAGGACCCGCAGTAGCTCTTCTCCCTCAGCGGGCCCGCGCCCGGGCGATGTCAGCAGGTCGACTGCGAGCTGAGCCGGAGCTACATAGTTGACGCCGTCACGCTGCCACGAGCAGTCGAACACGACCCCATCGTAGGGTTCGGCGAGCAGCACGTTGCCACGTTCCTCAACGCGCGTCAGCTCTAGCGCTCGCGCCGCTCGGTCGATGTCGTCGACGTAGATCAGCGCCAGTTTCGCCTCGGCGTATTCGGCAAGGAGACGCGCTCCCAGCGACCCGCTGACGGCGTAGCGCAGTCCGCTCGAGGGGAGCCGATCGAGGAGCTTCTCGAGCGTTCTTGGCTCGAGGTAGAGCCCAGTGGCGTTGGCATCGAGAAACGAGTAGTCCTCCGCCCAGCGTTCGATGAGCTTCGTGCGGTCCACCGCGATGACCGAGCCGCGCGGATCACGCTGGAGCACCGCTTCGCGGTCGAGCAGGTCGGCGACGCGGCTCGACTGGGCCGTTGAGACGCCAGCTCGACCTGCGAGCTCGCTGACCTGGAGTGGGAGCGTGGCGTCGAACAGCGAGCGCACGACGCGGGCGGCCGCCGTGCCCTTCAGCGAGCGCAAGCGACGGTCCGCCGGCAACGGGTCACGGTCCGCCCCCGAGGCTTCGATGTACAACCCCGGGCGGCCGACCACGAGCCGCAGGTTCCCGGTCGTGTCGATGTAGCTGACCTCGCGCTCGATCAATCGCTCACGCACGCGTCCAGACAAGAAGCGTGCTGCGATCAGGGGGCTCGCGCGCGACGCCGGATCATCCGAGAGATCGACCGCCAACAACCGCGCCTGTGCGATCGCTGCCTCAAGCTCGCGGGGCTCGAGACGCACCTTCGCCTCGACGACGAGCGCAGCGCGCTGCCCGTCTGGAGCCTCGATCGTCAGCAATGCGTCGGCGATCGCCGAGCCGATGCGCTCGCCTACCGACCAGTCGGCTCGCCAGCCGGGTGGCAGCTTGCGAGCCAGGACGTCCGGAACCGCGCGAAGCACCTCGCTCGGGCGCTGTATGCGTTTTGTGGGGTACGAGACTGACATGAGCGCTGAATCCTGGGTCACGAAAACTCTGAAGTATGCGCAATCGCATCTGGTTGCACCACTAAAACCTAGCAGATAGGGAGGCTCATTGCGCAAAAATGCATGATTTCGCGTTGTGCGCACACGCGCGTATACGCGCACGCCCGCGTGATACGTAGGTGCTCTCCCGCACTCGCCTTCGCGCGCGCGAGAGAGCGCTCGGTGAGCCTCGTCCTCGGTCACCGGCCGCGACGGTCCTGCTGCGCCACGCAGCCGCGCGACCGTTTCCTGTTTCCGCATGTTTGCTGGCCCAGCAAACATCCCGAACTAGGCAACCTTCAGAGCTCCTGGCTGCCCGTGGTGCCGCCGTCGGCGGTCGCCGTTACGGTGATCGAGTGCCACCCCGGCTCGCTCACCACGCCCAGATCGGGACGTCCACCGGCGTGTTCGCCTCATCTCGCGGTTCGTGGCCCAGCCTTGTCGATCAGGCAACGCGTGTCTCCACGGCCGCCGTCGAGCTGTCGGCGCTGTCGGGCGACGAGCTGCCCGGCCTCGTGTCCTATCTGCGCTCCGGGCCGCGTCTCCTGTTCGGCTACGTAAGCGTCCACGCGCCCGTTAAGGGGATCGACACGATCCGCGGGCCCTCGCTCCTCCACGAGCTTCCGCCCAGGTGCGCTCGATCGTGGTGCATCCCGACGCCGAAATCGACCTCGTCGCGTGTCGGGCCCTCGGGAGCCGGCTCACACTCGAGAACATGGACTTCCGCAAGGACACCGGCCGCGTTGCCGCCGAGCTGGAACCGTTCTTCGCAGCGCTGCCGGACGCCGGTTTCTGCTTGGACATCGCGCCCTCCCACTCGATCGATCTGTCGATGAACGCGGCCCACGAGCTGCTCGACCGCGTCGGCGCTCGCCTCCGCCAGGTGCACCTCAGCTCGCTCGATGACGACGGCCATCACGTCCCGATGCCGGAGGGCGACGAGTTGCTGTTCGCTCCCGTCCTGGATCGCTGCCGCGACGTGCCCTGGATTCTGGAGGCGCCGCCGCCTCGTAGTTGGAGCGACCGCTGGGCGCGACGGGACTAGGTTGCGGAGCACGCGCCAGTTTGTGTAAGGATCACGGCCGATCCTTACAGAGCTCCCGAGACTCTGAAAGGTTAGGGGCGGTCAGCTTCTCGGTCTCGTCGACCGGTTCGAGAAGAGCGGCAGGACCGCGCGGGTAAGCGGCGCCCGATGAGCTACGGCGCCTCGCTGCGCGCGTTTCCCGGTCGGCAGATCGCGACCTCGGGTGCCCGTAAACGCGCCGAGGCAGCGGCGAGCGCACACCTCACCAGCGCATCTCGGTCCGAATCGCATCAGCGGCCTCAAGGGCGCGTTCGCCCGCCGCTCGACAGTCGAGATAGAGC
>CAXMLR010000534.1:0-6156 GCA_964194275.1 uncultured Solirubrobacterales bacterium | reverse complement strand
TGTGTATAAGAGACAGGTCCCAACCTGTTCAAGTTCGCGCCGGTGCTCGGCGAGCGCCTGGCGGATGCCGTGACCGAGGCGCCAGGATCGGTCAGCGTGCTTCTGCGGCCGCAAGAAAGCGCGCGCACAGCTCGCGCCCCTCATCGTTGGTAGCGGCCATTCGCGCCGAGACGGACGCCCGCAGGTCATCGATGTCCACCGACACGGGGACGCCCCCCGGGGCCGGCGGATGCTCTCTTCCCCACAGGAGCACGGACCTGCCCGTCACCTCCGGGTGCCATTGCACGCCCCAAGCCGAAGGGCCGACCCTGAAGCACTGTAGGCAGACATCGCTGCGGGCCAGGGGGACAGCCCCAGGTGGGAGCTCGAACGCGTATGAATGCCACTGAAAGACATCAAAGGTCCGGGGTCGCCCCGCGAACAGCGGGTCGTCGGCCGCTTCTTCGGTGAGCTCAACCTCGTTCCAGCCCCACTCGGCGCGTGAGGCCGGACGGAGGGCACCGCCGGCGGCTCTGGCCAGCACCTGCCCTCCGAGACAGACGCCGAGGGTCGGCACCGCGCGCGCGAGCGCTTCGGTGAGGGCGTCCAGGGCGGCACGCAACCACGGGTAGCGATCCTCCTGATCGGCCTGCATGCCGCCGCCAAAGGCCATCACCGCTCCGTAGTCGCTGAGGCGACGGGGCGGTGGCCCCGTCGAAGGCAGCCATTCCTCGAGCTGGTGCCCTCGCCGGGTCACTTCTTCGGCAAAGACACCCGTCCCGGCGACCTCGTGGTGAACCAGTGCAAGGACCCTCATCGCCGATGGGGCAAATCATTTTGCATAAATGGTCTGGACAACATGGTCTGGTAAATGGTACTGTCCGGCTCGGCCTGGTCTCGCATGTACGACTACGGATTCTTCTCCTACGACTCGAAGGCGGACTTCCTCCGCCGCTCTGAGGAATTCTGGAATCCCGACAAGACGCGCTTCTGGCAGGAAGCTGGAGTCGATCTCGTCATCGACCGGCGAGAAGGCTATCTGTTCTGGGATATGGCGGGCCGGCGTCTGATCGACCTCCACCTAAACGGTGGGACGTACAACCTCGGCCATCGCAATCCCGAACTGATCGCCACGCTGGGACAGGCGATGGCCCGCTTCGACATCGGCAATCATCACTTTCCCGCGCTGGCGCGAACGGCACTGGCCGAGGCCCTTGTGGCGACCTGCCCGGCCAACCTGCGGCGCGTTGTTTACGGATCGGGCGGGGGAGAGGCGATCGACATCGCGATCAAGACCGCTCGCCACACGCGCCAGCGCCGCAAGATCGTCTCGATTCGCAAGGGCTATCACGGCCACACTGGTCTCGCCGTCGCGGCCGGGGACGAGCGCTTCTCGACGCTGTTCCTCGCTGACCGGCCCGAGGAGTTCGTGCAGGTGGAGTTCAACGACCTCAACGCGATGGAGGAAGCTCTGCACGCCGGCGACGTGGCCGCGGTGATCATCGAGACGATTCCCGCCACCTACGGCTTCCCGCTTCCCGAGCCTGGCTACCTCCAGGCGGTCAAGCGGCTGTGCGAGCGCTATGACGCGCTGTACATAGCCGATGAGGTCCAGACCGGCCTGATGCGAACCGGCGAGATGTGGGGCGTGCAGAAGGCAGGTATCGAGCCCGACATCATGGTCGTGGGCAAGGGCATCACCGGCGGCATGTATCCGATCGCCTGCACCGTCGTCTCGGAGGAGTGCTCACGGTGGCTCGAGGAAGACGGTTTCGGCCACATCTCCACCGGCGGTGGCGCCGAGCTCGGTTGCATCGTCGCGCTGAAGGTGCTCGAGATCTGCGGCCGGCCCGAGGTGCGCTCGATGGTCCACTACATCGCCGATCGCTTCCGGCGCGGACTGCAAGCGATCCAAGAGCTTTACCCGGACTGGTTCGTGGGGATCCGCCAGGACGGGGTCGTAATGGGCCTCGAGTTCGATCACCCGCAGGGCGCCAAGCTCGTGATGCGCCGGCTTTACGAGAATGGCGTGTGGGCGATCTTCTCCACCTTGGACCCCCGAGTTCTGCAGTTCAAACCCGGCATCCTGCTCGGCCCCGACCTCGTGGACGAGGTCCTCGATCGCGCTCGCGTGGCTATCCAGGAGGCCCGTGAGGAGGCCGCCGGCGCGCCGGCTCAACGTCTGGCGGTTTCGGCATGACTGCACGTGAAGCTGGGATCGTCGACGCCTTCCCGTCCGACGTCCCGGGTGCTCCCCGCGCGCGAATGATGCTGCAACGCGCGCGTTGGGCGGCCACGGCGTTTGCCCGCTACGACCGCGAGCAAACCCAGCGAATCGTCGAAGCGGTGGCAGACGTCGCGTACCAAAACGCCGAAAGGTTCGCGCGTGATGCCGTGGACGAGACCGGAATGGGCGTGGTCGAGCACAAGCGGCGCAAGAACGAGGCATGCTCACGCGGAATCGTCGCGCGCTACGGCGCTGAGGATTACGTCGGGTTGCGAATCGACGCCGAGCGCAAGTTGGTCGAGGTGCCCAAGCCCGCCGGGGTGATCCTTGCGCTGACGCCGTCGACCAATCCGATCGCCACCGTCTACTTCAAGGTGCTGCTGTCCCTGATGACCCGCAACGCGGTCGTCGTGTCCCCACATCCGATGGCGCGTAAGGTCTCAGTCGAGGCGGTGCGGCTGATGGCCGAAACTGCCGTCGCAGCGGGGGCACCGGACGGGTGCGTGCAGGTGGTGGAAGAGCCGACGATCCCCCTGATCGAGGCTCTGATGGCCGATGGCGGCACGGACGTCATCGTCGCCACCGGCGGAACCGCCGTCGTGCGGGCAGCCTACAGGTCCGGGAACCCTTCACTGGGCGTCGGGCCGGGCAACGTGCCGGCGTTCGTCGACGCCAGCGCTGACATCGCCCGAGCGGCAGCCTGCCTGGCTGAATCGAAAGCCTTCGACAACTCGATCCTCTGCACGAACGAGTCGACGCTGATCGCGGAGGAGGGGATCGCCGATGCACTGATCGCCGAGCTCGGCCGGCACGGCGCCTATGTGCTCGACGGGGCCTCGGCCGACCGCGTGCGGACTACCTGTTATCCAGACGGGCGGATCGAGACTGGGCTCGCGGGCAAGGACGCGGCTGAGCTGGCCCAGGCCGCCGGGATCAGAGTCCCATCGGGGACGCGGGTGCTCGTGGCTCCGTTCCAGCTCATCGTTCCCGAGGAGCCTCTGGCCCACGAGAAGCTGTTCCCGCTGCTGGGCATGGTCCGGGTCGCGGACGCGCGACGGGGCATCGAGGCCGCCGCCGGACTGCTGCGCATCGGCGGCGCCGGCCACTCGGCGGTGATCCATTCTCGGACGCCGCAGACGATCCTGGCTTACGGCGCGGCGCTGCGCGTGCTGCGGGTCACGGTCAACGCGCCGGGCAGCACCGGCTCATCGGGCATGGACACCCATCTCCCGCCGGCGATGACCGTCGGCACCGGCTTCTTCGGCCGCTCCTCACTAACCGAGAACCTCCAGCCGCAGCATCTCGTGCAGTGGACTCGGGTCGCCTACGCAAGCGACCCGGCGGAGCCCTTCGGTGATTTCTCGGATCTCGAGCCGTGGTCGACGATGCCGGCAGCGGCGCCTGTGCCGGACCCCCACGCAGCCGCGGGCGGGATCACGTCGGGCGGCGGCGGTCCGTCGCGTGAGGAACTGCGGCGGCTGATCCTCGACGAGCTGCGCAACCTGGTGCGGGCCTAGCCATGGCCGAACTCCGCTCGTCGATCTTCATCGACCAACTGCAGCCGCAGACCATGTGCTACCTCGGCACGTGGGTCCGGGGGCGGCTCCCCCGCACGCGCATGGCGGCGGGGGTAATCGAGGTCGCGCCGGGCCTAGACATCGAGCCGCTCACCGACGTCGCGCTCAAGCATACGGAGGCGCAGGCCGGGATCCTGGTCGTCGAGCGCCAGTTCGGCTACCTGGAGTTCCACTCCCGGTCGACGGCCGACGTTCAGGCGGCCACCGAGGCGGTGCTTGAGGCCCTCGGGGCGGTCGCCTCCGATGCAGCTTCGCCGTCCATCCTGGCCGCCAAGTTGATCTCCCGCCTAGACCACCAGCACGCGTTCCTGATCAACCGCAACAAGCTGGGCTCGATGGCTCTGGCGGGCGAGTCGCTGTTCGTGCTTGAGATGCAGCCCGCCTCCTACGCGATCCTTGCCGTCAACGAGGCGGAGAAGGCGGCCGACATAAAGGTCGTCGACTACCGGATGATCGGCGCCACCGGTCGGGTTTACCTGAGCGGTGACGAGGCCGACGTGCGGACGGCCGCGGATGCGGCGACGGCTTCCCTTGAGGCGCTGCGATGACCGGTCCCGAACGCGACGACGCGATGCACGCCGCGGCCCGCGATGTGCTCCGCGAACTACTGCTCGACCTGCGCCAGACTGGGGCGGTCGACGCTGACAGCAAGCGCGAGGGTCACGGCAACGGGAACGGCCACGCCAACGGCGACACGAACGGCCACGCCAGCGAACGCGACGCAGTGATCCCCATGGTTCCCGCGCCGCCCGTCGCCGCTGTTCTGAGGCCTTCTACGTGGAGCAGCCCGGCCGCCCCGGGGGAGGTTATCGGCGAGCCTGCGTCAGCACGGCCAGGCGAGCCGCGGCCGCCCTCGCCCCGCCCGGCCACCTCCGCTGGCACCGACCTCGGTGGCGGGCCCGCGCCGCACGGAGCTCCCGTCTCCTCAGACACCCGGGTGGAAGCGGTGACCATTGCCAACGACCAAGACCTCGAGCGCTTCGTCCGCGCACTCGTCGCGCGGGTCGACAGCCCGCGCGACCGGCTGGCCATCCGCTCCGGCCGACTGCGCTTCATCCTGCGGACCCCAGGCGACACACCGCCATCGGCCGCCGACGGCGCCGACATCGCCGCCGCGACCACACCTCACGGCCGTCCTTCGGAGATACGCGTGGCCAAGGGCCCGGTGACCGAGCGCGTGGTTCGTGAGGCGGCCGCCCGTGGGGCCCGGTTACTGGTGGCCGGCGGTGCCGTGGTGACCCCGCTCGCGCGTGACTGCGCCCGAGCGATGGACGTGGAGATCGAAAAGGAGCGCACATGCTGAAAGCGACGGTGACCGGCTCGGTGTGGGCGACGCGGCGCCTGGAGGCCATCCCGCACGGAGCCTTCCTGGAGGTACAGGCCGATGACGGCGCCCGGCTGATCGCCTTCGACGTCCTGGGGAGCGGCTTGGGCGAGCGCGTGCTCATCGCCAGCGGCTCGGTGGCCTCGGGATGGTTCGCCCCTGAGCACCCACCCATCGACGCATTGATTATCGGCTCGCTCGACGAGTCGCCCGCGACCCCGCCCGAGGGGTCGGCCAAGGCAAGGTCCCAAGCAGAACAAGGAGAGGTGACATGAACGAAGCGCTCGGCATGATCGAGACGAAGGGTTACGTGGCTGCGCTGGCGGCCGCCGACGCGATGGTCAAAGCGGCCAACGTGACGATCGTCTCCCGCCAAGAGGTGGGCGACGGACTGGTCGCGGTGATCGTTCGCGGCGACGTGGGAGCGGTCAAGGCGGCCACCGAGGCCGGAGCCGAGACGGTGTCGCTCGTCGGCGAGCTGATCGCCACACACGTGATCCCGCGTCCTCACCCGGAACTCGACAATCACTTCGCCACGCAGGCCTAGACCGAACGGTGTCGGTTGCCCCGCAGACGCCGGTCGAGCTGCGCGTCTACCTTCCGATCCCCGCGCTCGGACGGCAGTTCGCAGCCTATCTCGGCACCCCCACCCGAGCCCGCGGCTATCCCCCGATCGAGGGGGAGAGCGCACTGATCGTCGAGGTGGCCCCGGCGCTGGCCATCGAGCGGGTGATCGATCTCGCGTTGAAGGCCGTGCCCGAGGTGGAGCCGGGGATCCACTACGTCGAGCGGCAGTTCGGCGTGCTCGAGGTCCACGCCCCTGATCCGCAGGATGTCGAGCGAGCGGGACAGGCGATGCTGGACGGCATCGGCGCTCGCGCCGAGGACACACTGCGTCCCAGGGTGGCCTACGTCGACGTGATCGAGGACGTGACGGACCGCCACGCGGTGATCCTCAACCGCAACCGCGAGGCCTCGATGCTGCTACCCGGCCAGAGCCTGCTCGTGGCCGAGATGACGCCGGCCCTGTTTGCCGCCGCGGCGGCAAA
>CAXMLR010000533.1:0-6684 GCA_964194275.1 uncultured Solirubrobacterales bacterium | reverse complement strand
GAGCGGCTGATGGGATTCGGCCACCGGATCTATCGCGCCGAGGATCCAAGGGCGCGGGTCCTGCGGCGCACCTCGCATGAGCTCGGTTCACCGCGCGTGGAGGCGGCCGAGGCGCTCGAGAAGGCGGCGCTGGAGGAGCTCCACGCCCGCAAGCCCGACCGCGTGCTGGCCACCAACGTCGAGTTCTGGTCCGCCGTGGTGCTCGACTTTGCCGAGGTGCCGCCGGAGCTGTTCACGCCGATGTTCACCTGCGCGCGCACGGCCGGCTGGTCGGCACATATCCTCGAGCAGAAGCGTGAGGCGCGGCTGATCCGCCCGACGGCGAAGTACGTCGGTCCGGGCCCGCGCCCGCTGTCCGAGCTGCGTGACTGAGCGACTCGCGGGGGCGGCTCGGGCGCATGCCCTCCGAACGACAGCTTGACCCGAACGCGCTGGGCGACCACATCGACCGGCTGTACCGGGCAGCATGGTCGCTGTGCGGCTCTCGCGAGGAAGCTGAGGATCTGGTCCAGGAGACGTTCGCCCGGGTGCTGCGAAAGCCGAGGCTGCTGCGTTCCGAGGACGACCTCGGCTATCTCCTGCGCGTGCTGCGGAATACGTTCTTCAGCCAAATCAGAACCGCGGCACGGCGCCCGCGGAGCACCGCGCTGCCGGAGGACCTCGACATGCTTGAAGATCGCTCGGCGGCGCGGCCCGAGGCGCACCTGGAGTCCGCAGAGCTGTTCGCCACGATTTCCGCCCTCCCGGACGACTTCCGGGACGCGCTGATCGCCATCGACGTCGTCGGCCTCTCCTATCGCGAGGCCGCCAGAGTGCTGAAGGTCCGCGAGGCGACGATCACCACCCGGCTGCACCGCGCCCGCCAGCGCGTGGCGGCGGCCCTGGTCGAGATCGATCAGGCCTGAGCGCGCTAGGCGCTGGTGCCGGGGCTCTTCCAGGCGGCGAGCTGCTCCAGCACCACCGCCGCAACCCCGGGTCCGGACAGAACGCAGGTGTGGCCGGCGCGGCGCCAGGTGACCACGAGGCGAGCTCCCAGCCGCAGCGTATGCAGCTCGGTGCCGTTCAGCGTCCGCACCTGGGAGGCCGGTGTGTCCAGCGCGGGCGAGCCGACGATCGTGTAGGCGACGCGCTTCCCGTGCCAGCTGTAGTAGACGGTCAGCGCGAGCCGACCGTCGATCCGGTCGCTGCGCTGTCCGACGGCGCGCCAATGCAGAGAGCTTTCCCAGTTGGGGAAGTAGAGGTTTTCGATCTTCGTGTCGAGCTTCTGTGGCTCACTGGAGTCGGTGACAGGCGCGGGCGCAGCCGGACCCAGGCCGGCCAGAGCGGCGGCCTGGCTGACCGACGGAGAGCCGGGCGTGCCGGCGGGCAGGATCAGCACGAGCGCCAGCACGACGGCGGCCAGCGCGGCGGTCAGTCCTCCGATGTAGACCGTGCGGCGGCGCGCGCCCGAGGCGCGGGGGCGTTGCGCCTCGATCCGTGCGCGCAGCGACGCCGGGGCACGCGTCTCTGTGCGAGCCTCGGCCACCAGCTTGACCACGCGCTGTTCTCGCTCGAGCAAGGCGCTCAGCTCGGGTGACGCGGCGATCCGTGCGCGCACGTCAGCCCGGCGGGCCGGCTCGAGGCTGCCGTCGGCGAGAGCGGAGAGCTCCGCCAGCTCGCGCTCGTGGTGATCGCTGCGTGAGGTCATCGCTGTGGAGATTAACGACGCCGAACACCCGCCAAATCTTCCCGCTGGCAGCGAATCACTACCTCAGCTCCGGCGATAGGGCCCTTCCGCGTACTCGGCCAGCATCCGGCTGGCCGAGAAGCGCGGCGCCACCGTGCGGAGGGAGGCCCTGAGCAAGGCCAGCCAGCGGGGCGGAAGACCGTGCTCGTCGCGCTCGTAGAACGCGGGCAGCACGTCGTCCTCGAGCGCTCGGTGCAGCTCCTGCGCGTTGCGCTCATCCTGGGCCCGATGATCGAGATCGATTTCTCCGGGCAGCCCCCAGCCGTTACTGCCGTCATAGCCCTCGGCCCACCATCCGTCGAGCACGCTCAGCTGCAACCCGCCGTTGATGGCGGACTTCATCCCGCTGGTCCCGCTGGCCTCCAGCGGAGGACGGGGAACATTCAGCCAGACGTCACAGCCTCGCACCAGCCAAGCGGCCGATGACAGGTCGTAGTCGTCCAGGAACACGACGCGCTCGCCGATGATCTGCGCGTACTGCATCCCGAACAGCCGCTGCAGCGAGCGCTTGGCCTCCTCGTCGCGAGGATGAGCCTTGCCCGCCAGCACCACCTGTACCGGGCGCTGCCCGCCGAGCAGCGAGATTGTCCACTCCGGATCACGGGTCAGCAGATCCAGGCGCTTGTAGGTGGCCACGCGCCGGGCGAACCCAATCGTCAGGACCTCCGGATCGAATGCGCGGGCCGCGGCCTGTACGTATTCACGCACGTCTCCGCGGGACAGACGGTCGACGGTGCTGCGCTCGCGTACGAAGCCGATCAGCTCAGCGCGCTGTCGCCCGCGCGCCTCCCACAGCTCGGCGCCGGGGATCGCGTCGACGCCGGCCCAGGTCTCCGGGTTGGCGGCCCGCGCCAACCAGCCGTCGCCGAGGTGACGATCCAACAGCTCCCGGATCGGCTGGCCGATCCAGGTCGGCACGTGGACGCCGTTGGTCACATGGCCGATCGGGACCTCCTGGACCGGCCGCCCGCTCCACAGGCCATTCCACATCTCGCGGGCCACCTCGCCGTGGCGGCGGCTGACGCCGTTGGCGGCTCGGCTGAGTCTCAGCGCTGCCTGCGTCACGCCGAAGGGTTCATCCGAGCCCGAGCGTCCGAGCGCGATCACGTCCTCCACGGCGACGCCGAGCTCCTGCGTCATCCGGCCGATCGCCCACTCCACCTGAGCGGCCGGGTAGGAGTCGTTGCCGGCCGGCACCGGCGTGTGGGTGGTGAACACGGTCCGCGAGCGCGCACCGGCGAGCGCTGACTCGAGCGACTCGCCGGCACGCAGCGCCGGCGCAGCCAGCTCCAGCGGTGCGAGTGCGGCGTGCCCCTCGTTGAGATGAACGAGTCGGGGCTCGATCCCGAGCGCCCGCAGCGCCCGGACCGCACCCACGCCCAGCAGCACGTACTGGGCCAGGCGCGTGTCCGCGTCGGCGTCGTAGAGCCGGGCCGTGATCCAGCGCTCGAGCGGTCCGTTCTCCGGACAGTTGGTGTCGAGCAGAAACAACGGAACGCGGCCGACATCGACCCGCCAGATCCGTGCGACCACGTTCGCGTCGTAGATCGGCACCTGGATCGTCAGCGGCTGTCCATCGGCGGCCGTGACGAGCGCCGCCGGGACACGCTGTGGATCAGTGTCGACCCAGTACTCGTGCTGCCAGCCGCCGGCGTCGATCCGCTGGCGGAAGTAGCCCTTGCGGTACATCAGGCCGACGGCGACCATCGCCAGCCGGCGATCTGATGCCTCCTTGACCAGATCCCCGGCGAGCGCACCGAGCCCGCCGGAATAGATCGGCAGTGACAGGTGGATGCCGTATTCGGCGCACAGGAAGGCGATCGGCTCAGGCTCGAGCGGTTCCTCGAGCTCGTCGTCGACCAGCGACAACATCGCCGCCGCATGCTCGAGCAGTGCCCGGTTCGCCGCCGCCGCCTCGAGCGAGGGGACGGAGGCTTCCTGCAACAGGCGAACCGGGTTCTGAGAGCAGGCTTCGAAGCGGTCGGCGTCGACCGCTCGGAACAGCTCCACGCCGCCCGGGGTCCATGACCAGCGGTAGTTGTACGCCAGCTGAGCCAGCGGAGCCAGCGGCGCGGGAATGCGCGTGGCCAACTCCGCCGCCGCCGCCGCCAGGTCGCCGGCGCCGTCGTTGGGGATGAAGTTGTCGGCGTCCACAGCGGGAATTATCGAAGAGCCGCTACTGTCGCACCCTCTGAGCACCAGTGAGAGCCACCGGCCAGCAGGATGTCAGCTCGGCGTGCTCGCCTTCGGCGACTCGATCACCAACGGCGGCGGCGAGCTCCAGTGGGGTGTGGCGCTGCAATCGTGGGCCCTGTGGGTGGCACGGGGCCTCGGCGTTCCGTTCACGAGCTACGCCGAGGACGGGGCGCGCGCCGACGACGTGACCGAACGCCAGATCCCGGCCCTCAAGCAGCGCAGCGCCGCCCCCGACGGGCGCTTTGACCTCGGCTGCCTGTACATCGGGGTCAACGACGTGCGGGAGCCTCAGTGGAACCCGGGGCGCTTCAAGGCGAACTTCCGCACCGCCCTGGAACACCTGCAGCGGCGCTGCGATCGGGTGCTCACGTTGACCGCGCCGCTCGATCTCGGCCGCCCCCGGGCCGGCGCGAAGGTGCAGCAGCTGAACGCGATCGTCGAAACCACCGCGGCAGAGCTCGGGGCGATGGTCGTTGACCTGCGTGACTTCCGGGGTCGCAATCACGTGATGACCGACCACGTCCATCCAACAGCCTTGGGCCAGATCGCCATCGCCGAGCGGGCGCTGAACCGCCTCGCCGAGGACGGCGTGCCCGCGCGTGCCAGACCTTGGGAGCTGGTGGAATACCAGATCAGCCGCTGGCAGCGCCTGCGCGGAGACGTGACCTATTCCTACCGTCACGCGAAGGTGTCCGCCCAGGCCGCAATCGTCACGGCGGCAACCTCCCGGTCGCCTCGGTCAACTCACGGAGACGGCGCGCCAGCGTCGGAGTGAGCGCTCCCGGTTCCAGCTGCCAGCGCCAGTTGCCGCCCCGGCGTCCAGGGTCGTTCATCCGGGCTTCGCTGCCAAGCCCGAGCACGTCCTGAGCCTGGACCACGGCGACCCGCGCCGGCGAGGTGAGGGCCAGGCGGATCAGACTCCACCACGGCTCCGGCTCGACGACGCCGTGCACGACCAGCGCGTCATCCACCACGCGACGGGCAGCGCGGTCAAGCGCCTCATACCAGCCCCGGGCGGTGTCATGGTCGTGGGTTCCCGTGTAGACGAACCGATTCTCCTGGTGGTTCTCGACGCGGTGTGGGCTGCCCAGGTCGTCCGGATCGAAGCCGAACTGGATGACCAGCATCCCCGGTATCCCGAGCTCGTCGCGCAGCCGCTCCACCGGCGGAGTGATGACGCCGAGATCCTCGGCCACGAAGGGCAGCCCGAGCTCCTGCTCCAGACGATGAAACAGCGCCCGTCCAGGCCCGCGCTTCCAGCGACCGGCCGTCGCCGCCTGAGCGCTCGCGGGCACCGCCCAGTACGCCACGAACCCCCGGAAATGGTCAATCCGCGCCGCGTCGAACAGCTTCAGCGTGCGCCGCATCCGCTCGATCCACCACCGATAGTCCCGGCGGCGCAGGGCCGGCCAGTCGTAGAGCGGGTTGCCCCACAGCTGACCGGAGCGCGCGAACGCGTCCGGCGGCGCGCCTGCCACCAGGCCACTCTGAAACAGCCCCGGATGCGCGCGATGATCGGCGCTTCCCGGGGCGACGTAGATCGCGACGTCTCCGAGCAGGGCGACCTGCCGCTCCGCGCAGTACCCGCGCAGGCGATTCCACTCGTGCTCGAAGCGGACCTGGTCGGCGACGGCGCCGCGACCGCCGAAGCGCTCCCAGTCGCCGATCCAGTAGGCCTCCCGCTCGCGAAAGGCGAGCTCCGCGTCCTTGGCCACGGCGGCGCCGGGGTCGGCGAGCAATCCCGGCGAGGCGGCGAACGCCGACTTCGCCTTGTAGGGCGAGCGGTAACGGTCGGGCGGGCCGAGCGGTAGCAGCTGCCACCAGGTCTGGCCGGCTTCGGCCAGCCAATCGGCGAAGCGGTAGGCCTCATCCCCCAGACGGCCGCCCGGCAACGAGGTCAGATGCATGAGGATTCCGCTCGAGCGGCCGGGGGCGTTCACACCCCGCTGTTTACCCGACCCGGCGGGGCGGATACTTTCAAAGTACGTGAATTCGCCCAGCTCCCAGACTCAAGCCGTCCCCGAGCCGCCCGCTCTCGCCGCCGGGCATCCCCCCCCACGGATCGAGATCCAGTACCCGGTGCCGGCCGTTGACGGCGGCCGCTTCCCGGCCAAGCGCTGCGTCGGGGACCGCGTGGCGGTACAGGCGGACGTGTTCCGCGACGGCCATGATCTCCTGCGCGCCGTGGTCAGCTATCGTGGCCCGGGAGAGGAGAGTTGGCGGGAGTGCGAGCTCCACCGGATCGACGCGCACCTGGACGGAGTCCGGTGGGCCGGTGAGTTCAACCTCGACCGCACGGGTCGCTGGGAGTACACGGTGATGGCCTGGACCGACCTGTTCGGAACCTGGCGAGACGAGTTCGAGCGCAAGCTCGCCGGTGCTCAACACGACCGGGCTGGGGAGATGTCCGAAGGCCTCGTGCTGCTCCGGGCGGCCGCGGCAAGCGCCCCCGCGCGGGAGGACCGTGCGCTGATCGAGCACGCTCTCCTGACCCTGGAGGACGACCAGGTCCCGGAGAGCGCCCAGCACGACACGGTGCTCGGTCCCGAGCTGTTCAGTGCCGTCGAGCGGGCTCAGGAGCGCCACGGCTGCGTGTCCCTGCCCGAGCCGATGCCGATCGAGGTGGACCGCGTCCGGGCTCGCTTTGGCGCCTGGTATGAGCTGTTTCCGCGCTCGTGGGGCGGGCTGACCGGCGTGCAGTCGCAACTGCCGGCGCTGGCCGAACTCGGATTCGACGTGCTCTACCTGCCGCCGATCCACCC
>CAXMLR010000532.1:0-3560 GCA_964194275.1 uncultured Solirubrobacterales bacterium | reverse complement strand
GCTCTAACCGACTGAGCTAATCGCCCGGGTACACCTGCGGCGATTTTAGCCTTGCCCGAGCCGCATACGCGGGGCGATGGGGAGCCGGAGTTCAGGCGGCGGCGCGGAGCCGTAGACGGCGCGCGAGTTCCAGCGCATCCTCCAGCGAGTCGAAACTGAGCCGGGCGCTGTAGCCGCCGCGGCCCTTGGTGCTGACGTCGATATCGCGTCCCAGAGCCTGAGCCAGCACATCGGCGATTTGCTCGATCGCCGCCTCCTGGTCGGGGTGGTGGATCGACTCCGGGCCAGCCCGCCGGGCGCGGCGCGGGCCGGACGCGTGGGCGCGGGCGCGGCGCTCGAGCTCACGCACCGACCATGAATCCGCCACGGCTTCACGCGCAAGGCGGCGGCGGTCGGAGTGCTCCTCGGCGAGCAGCAGCGCCCGCCCGTGACCCTCGGTCAACTCGCGAGCCTCAAGCAGCTCCAGCACCTCGTCCGGGAGGTCAAGCAGCCGAATCAGATTCGACACGGCGACGCGGCTGCGACCGACGCGCAGTCCCACGTCCTCGCGCGTCAGTCCGAGTTCCTCCACCAGAGCGGTGCAGGCTCGAGCTTCGTCGACCGGATTCAGATCCTCGCGGGCCATGTTCTCGATCAGCGCCAGCTCGAGCGACTCCGCATCGTCGTGGGGGCGCACGATGGCAGGCACGGACTCGAGGTCCGCCAGCCTGGCCGCCCGCCAGCGGCGCTCCCCGGCGATGAGTTCATAGCGTCCACCAACCACCGGACGTACCAGCACGGGCTGAAGCACCCCACGCTGACGGATCGAGTCGGCGAGGGCGAGCAGCGTGTCCTCGTCGATGGTTCCTCGCGGCTGATGGGGGTTGGGGGCGATCAGCTCGACCGGCAGCTGGCGAAGCTCCTCCCGGTCTCCCCTCGGCGTCACCGAGAGGATGGCCGCAAGACCACGACCCATTCCCTTCTGCCGTTCAGCCACGGGCGGCAACCTCCTTGGCCAGCTCAAAGTATGCGTCCGCGCCGGCGCAATGCGGATCGTGGTGAATCACCGGCTTGCCGAAGCTCGGGGCCTCGCCGATCCGGACGTTACGGGGGATCACCGTATCGAACACCAGTTCGGGAAAATGTTGCCTGACCTCCCGCTCGACATCCTGGGCCAGGCGCGTCCGGCCGTCGTGCATGGTCAGCAGCATCCCCGCTACCGTCAGTCGGGGATTCAGCTCGCGCTGGATCAACGACAGCGTGTCCAGCAGTCCGGCAAGTCCCTCCAGCGCGAAATACTCAGCTTGCACGGGGACGATCACCCGGTCCGCAGCGACCAGCGCGTTGACGGTCAGGGGACCCAGGGAGGGCGGACAGTCCAGCAGGATGAAGGCAAACCGCTCGCGGTCGGGCTCGAGCGCGGTCCGCAGGCGATTCTCAGAGCCCGCCGCCCGCGGCAGTTCTACCGTTGCGCCGGCCAGATCCGGTCCGGATGGGGCGACGGAGAGATGTTCGATCGACGTCGGCTGGATCACCTCCGCGAGGGTGGCCTCTCCGATGAGCACGTCATAGACGGTGAGCGCAGCGTCCTTGGGCAGCCCGAGTCCAAGCGTCGCGTTGCATTGTGGGTCGATGTCGATCAGGAGGGCTTCGTAGCCCGCCTCGGCCACGCAGGCAGCAAGGTTGACAGCGGTGGTCGTCTTGCCCACCCCGCCCTTCTGATTCGCGATCGCGTAGACAGTGCCCATCGCCATGAAGCTAGCGCCGCGGTCGGTCAGACGGGAGCGCGGAGAAGCCGAGTGGACGCTTCCGCGCCGCACCCGCTCGCCGCGGAAAGCGCGCGGGGGTCTCGCCGACCTTGATCATCAGGTGGATGTGCCTGTGCTGAGCCTGCGGGTACGGCTCGACGGACCTGATCTCGGCCACTTCGAGCCCGAGAACCGCAGCTGCCGTTCGGCCCGCCTCCTCGGCGTCCGGATCCCGGCGTCCGCGCCAGACGGCGAGGCTTCCCCCCATCGCCAGCAGTGGCGCGGCGTACTCCGCAACGACGTCGAGCGGGGCCAGTGCCCGGGCTGTGACCAGATCAAAGCGATCCTTCCCTTCTGGCCACGTCTCGGCGCGCGTGTGCACGCTATGGGCATTTCCGATCGCACACGCGTCGATCGCCCGCGCCACGAACGCCGCCTTGCGGGCGGAGCCGTCCAGGAGCACGGCCTCTGCCGCGGGAAGGGCCAACGCGAGCGGGAGGCCCGGGAACCCGGCGCCCGACCCCAGGTCCGCGATCGCGACCGCGCGGCGGACCGTCTCGAATTCCAACGCGACCAGCGAATCTGCGAGATGGTCGTTGAGCACCTGCTCAGGCCGGCGAACCGTAGTGGGCGCCAACGGGTCCGTCACGATCAGCTCGAGCAGCACGGACAGCCTCTGCCTGACCCCATCAGGCAGGCCATAACGCTGAACCAGAGAGCGCAGTCCGGCGTCCACCCGAAGGCTCACGTCCGGGCCCGGGCGCGTTCACGCGCGATGTAGGCGCCATACCGCTCGGTCATCGCGGTGAGACGAGCCTGAGCATGAGCGTCGAGCTGACCGTGAAGCTCGCTCTCGAGCAGAGGTAGAAGGTCATTCACCAACACGTGTCCGCGGGCCATCCATTGGAAATATGAGCGGCCGCCGTGATGGTATGGGCCGTACAGCCGGCTCTCCGGAAATCGAGCGAGAAGCCAGTGGAACAGCGCCTCGTGGCGCGTGTGCATGCGAAGCGTGATCTGTGGCTGTTTGCCGTCCCCGCCGAACGACCCTTCGCCGATCAGCAGACCCACCACCACCCCGCGTTCGAACTCCGACAGTTGCACCACACTGGGGTTGTAGCGCGCCGATCGGCTGTTTCACCGGGACAAAGAACGTGAAACCCGGTTCCGGGCAGGTCGGGAGATCGGCCGCGGCTCTTGCACGCGGACGTCGCGGACGTCGCGAACGTCGCTAGTCGACCAGCGGCGCCACGACGAGCCTCCGGGCCGGCTCCTGGCCCTCGCTGTAGGTCTCGACGTCGTGGCGCGTCTTCAGGTGCTCGTGGACGACCTTGCGTTCCAGTGGGCTCATCGCCTCGAGCTCGACCGGTCGACGATCGTGGATCGCCGTCTCGGCGGCTTGGTCCGCGGTGGCGCGAAGGGCCACCGCACGCCGGTCACGATACCCGGCCGCGTCCACCTCGACCCGCTTGCGGGGGGCGGATCCCTTGAAGGCGACTCGGTAGGCCACGTGCTGGATCGCATCTAGCGTCTGGCCACGATGGCCGATCAGCAGTGCGAGATCATCTCCGACGAACCGGGCCGACACCCCCTCCTCGTCCTCCGACACGTCCACCGTGGCCTCAACACCGACGGCAGTGACCAGCCGTTCCATCAGGTCCTGAACGCGCGCGGCCCCTTCGCCCTCAGACGTCATCCTCACCGCCTGCGCCCAGAGCGCTTCTTCTTCTTGCGCGGCGAAGGCGGGGGCGGAGCGCCACCGCCGGAACGGCGGGGGCCCGCGCCCACCGCGACCGGGTTGTCCGAGGACCCGTCTCTTTTAAACAACTCCCA
>CAXMLR010000531.1:0-3958 GCA_964194275.1 uncultured Solirubrobacterales bacterium | reverse complement strand
GCCGTGGCCACGGCGACCGGACACTCGTCAGGCCAGGCTCTCGCCGCCTCATCAGGCTACGACCCGACGCCGCGCAAGAGCGGCGGCTGGCATAGCTGGAGCCGGTTCGACACCGTCGCCAGGGCCCCCGAGCTGCGCAAGGCCTTCGGCAGCCGCGTCCTCTCCCATCACCTGACCACGCTCAGCGCCGTCGACCTCATCCGCAACGGTGGTGTGCTGGCATCGACGGAGCGCCGGGCGCTGATGGGGGTGCGGTCGGGGGTGGGGATGAGCGAGACCGCCGACCAGCGCAGCGGAGGCGCGCGCTCGGTCTTCCTCCGCGCCGCCACCAGGTCCAAGTCGGGCGACTACCTGGAGTGGGACGATCCCAGCACACTGCTTTCGCGCTCCGATTGGTACGCCTACCCGACCGACCACTTCGGCGGTGTCAATCCCAAGGACTACCACTACTCGCCGACCGCCATGACACGCGACCCCTTCACCGTGGCCACCGTCCACAAGTCCTCCAGCAACGAGGTGATGGTCCGCAACGGCATCGACCTCCTCGGCTCCGAGGCCCCCAGCCGGATCCGCTGCTCCAGCAAGGCCCGGGGGGAGGCAACACTGGCGGCGCTGGCCGCCCGGGGCGTGACCCACCTGGGGGGCAAGCCGGTGGCTTCGGTGGTCGTCTGGTGAGCGCCCCCCCCGCCCCCCCGCGCCCCATGGCGCGGAGCTGCCCTGGGAGCCCCAGCTGAGGGCGCTCCTGATGTCGGGCGAGCGGCGGCTCGAGGAGTCCGGGGCAGAGCTCGAGATCACCTACACCGACATGGATCCGCAGGTCTGGCCGCTGGCGCGGCACTACCGCATCGAGCACCAGGAGGAGGGCGTCACGCTGCTCTGGCTCCGGCCCATCTTTCCCAGCTATGCCCATGAGGGCGAGCGCGTCTTCCACATCGGCGAATGCCGGCCGCGGGGCTTCCTCGCCGACACCATCCGCGCCAACCCGGACGGCACGCTCAGCGGCGAGATCTCCTACGGCTACGGGGCCTTCATCATCCGTCCGGTCTCTCCCGAGCAGCGGGCGGAGATGGACGAGTGGGACGACTTCACCCTCCTCACGCTCGATGACGCCCTCTTCGACATCCTTGAGCAGTGCGCCGAGGACAGCTGGGAGGCGGAGTGGGAATAGGCATTGCGTGAGCCTGTAGTGAGCAGTGACGACAGCACCAATGGGGCGCGTCCGGAACTCGCCACGGGCCCCCCGCTGCCCATGGCAGAATGGGACAGGCGCTCGGAATCATTGGTCTCTGAGCGCACCCAACGAAATCGCCCGACAGGTGGAGTTGAGTCGACGATGATGATGCCGATGTGGGTGGTGATGCTGCCGCTCTGGTCCTGCTACTGGGTGATCAGCTTCTCGTTGTTCATCCAGAGCAAGGTCGCTCCGAACTCGGTGGATGGCACCACGGTCTGGATGATGCTGGCGCTCGGCATCGTGTTGTTGTTGATCACGCCGCCGCTACACCTCGGCCTCATCGTGATCGATGGATTGAACGAGTGGTTCGGCGACCGTCGTCGGGTCGCCCGAGGGGCGTGTCGGTGCGGACGCAACAGCCTGGCATGCACCAGGTGCCGCGATGCCTATGCTGTCCTCGGGATCGCCGACGACCGCCTTGTCGCCGCCGAGGCCGGCCTGGCCAAGCTGGCGCCCGGGAGCCCGCGGACTTGCGCGCTCTGCACACACGAGAGCGCGCGGCATTGCTTCCGATGCTGCCGGAGAGCGATGCTGGAGGAGCGCAGTCGCGCACGCGGGTGGATCTCCCCACCCGTGAGCGGCGTGGTGACCTGGTCCGTCGCCGACGAGTCGCCGTCGCTCAGGTGACCCACCAGGTCCGCTTGGCGTGCCAATGAGCGCCATCGTCGCCGTCGCGGTCATCACGGCCGGTCTGGCCGGGTTCGGGGCCGCGCGAGCACTCCGGCCCGTGCCACTCCTGGCCAGCGCGCTGGTCGGGGCGCTGGCCCTGGCCCTGTCCGTCCGCACAGCGGACCTCGACCCGCCGTTCGGCCTCCCCAAGCCCCTGGTTGCCCTCAGCTGCATCGCCCTGGCGGGCGCCGGCGTGGGTGTGCTCCTCGGGGGCCTTCGACACGCGGCCGCGCAGCGCGTCCAGGCCGCCGGCACCGACGAGCTGCCCAGGTTGCGGTTCCCTCTGCGGTGGCGCTTCATGCTGTGCCGCGACATCCTCGTGCACGTCGACGTCGTCGGCCTGGCCCTCCACGCCGGTCTACTGTCAGGGTCGATCTGGTTGATGGCCGCGCTCGGCGACCGGCGCCTCACCCTTGTCTCCGTGCTCGCTCTCTTCGCCGCCAATGGGGTCGCCACCGTGGCGCACGAGGCGGGTCACCTTATCGCCGGTCGCCGCCATGGCTGGGCCGTTCATCACGTGTGGATCGGAGCCGCCAACCACGTGCGCTTCGCGCACGAGGACATTCCGACCAGGACCACGTCGGTGATGGCCGTCGCGGTCGCCGGGCCGGTGGGAGGGACGGTCGCCACCACGCTGGCGGCGCTGGGGGCGCTGGTGCTGGTGGATGGTCTGACAGCAGCCTTGATCTTCGGGGTGGCGGGGAGTCTCCACGGTCTGCTGCAGTTGGTTGTGGGTGGCGATGGCGTGATCCTGGAGCGGGCCCTGCGCCAGCGAGCCCGCGGGGTGCGCGTGGTGACGCTCGACGCGGCGTTCGGACTGCACCGCATCGATCACGATGGGCGGAGCCTCGACGTACTGACCGCGTGACCACGAGGAGCTGAGGACGAGGGAGCGACCTGGAGTGGGATGCGAAGGTCACGCAGCGTCGGCGCGCGATGGAGGATGGTCTGGGCGTCGGAACGGTTCCAATCCCCAGCGCAGATAGAATCCGCGCCGCTGTCACCGCGACCTCGAGGAGACCGACATATGGCGACGCTGAACAGGGAGGTGCTCGCCGAACGGCTCTCCGAGCGCGCAGAGATCACCATGGCGGCCGCCCGCGACGAGGTGAAGTGGTTCTTCGAGCAGCTCAATGGCGCCATTCTTGCCGGTGAGGAGATCAGCATCCACGGGTTCGCCACGATCACGGCCGCACTCCGTGCGCCGGCGAAGAAGACGGCGCCGAAGCGTGCCGTCAAGGAGTAGCCGTCGTCCGCTGAGCGGAATGGTCAGGAGGCCATCAGGTGAGTCGGTCGGATCCAGCCGCGGCCGCAGCGGACGTCAAGCGGACCGGCACACTCCTCCGTGATGCCCGCTCGGTGCTCCGACGGCTCGACACCCTGGCAGCCCTGGCCTCGGAGACCGCGGACTCGTCGTCGCCATTGCTGGCGGAGGCGCGGCAGAGCGTCGAGCGCGTGATCGACCACCTGGTCCGGCAACAGCATGTCCAGCAGCGTCGAGCACGCGATGCGGTCCGCCGGGTGCGCTGAGCCGGGCGTCGGCAATATCGGCCGGACGAGCCCACATGGACCTGCACCCAGAGCTCGAGCTCAGCTCGTCCGCCGGGGATTCCGCCGGTGCAGCGGCGCCGATTCTGGCAGCATCGCTCCATGAGCCATGCCGGCGACGGAGGTCATCTGCGGCCGCTGAGCCAGCGTGCTGCCAGCGCGAGGCCGCCATCGCCGTCGGACGCGCCCTCGACGCTTCCGACCCGGTGCCGATGGACTTGCGACCACCCACTGGTGGTCCAGGTGCTCGCCGAGGCGCGGGAGCGGCGCGCAGCCAGGAATCCGGACCCTTGGAGCGACGACGGGCGACCTCTGTAGCCGCCCAGAACGTGAGGCATCCGGTCTGGTCAGCTGTCGAGCAGTTCGAGGTCGCGGACGTTGGCGAGATTTGCGCGTCGCTTGCCTCGGCGGCCGGCGGCCCACTCCTCCTGGCTGAGGGAGACCCGGTGCTGGACGAGCCTGACCTGGCGGACGCCGACGGCCGCGAGGGCGGCCGTCACCTCCCGG
>CAXMLR010000530.1:0-11638 GCA_964194275.1 uncultured Solirubrobacterales bacterium | reverse complement strand
CCTCGGCACCGTGCTGATCCTGTCCTACTCGCGCAGCGCGCTGGTCGCGGCGATCCTGGGTCTCGCGTGCTGGTTCGCGCTCGTGCCGCTGCGGCTGCGCGCGGCGGTGGTGCTCGTGCTCGGGCTGGCCGGCGCGGCCGTGATAACCACCTGGGCGCTAACGACCCATGCACTGACCCACGATCGCGTGCCGCTGGCGGCCCGCACGACCGCGGGGCATGGCTTCGGCCTCGTGCTCGTATTCGTGCTCGTGCTCGTGACCGTGGCCGGGTTCGCGGGCGCGTTCGCGATGGACCGCGTGGCGCTGAGCGCCGCGCTTCGGCGCCGGGCCGGGATTACGCTGATCGGCCTCGCGACGCTGGTGCCGCTCGCGGGCGTCGGTGCCCTGGCCGCGTCCTCGCGCGGGCTGACCGGCGAGATCTCCCACGTCTGGAGCACGCTCAGCAATCCCAACAGCGGCGTCGGCGATAGCCCCAACCGCCTCGTCCAGCTCGGAAACAGCCGCCCCCGGTACTGGAGCGAGGGGCTGAAGGTGGGCGAGCACAGCCTCCTGCACGGAGTCGGGGCAGCCGGCTATGGAACCGCGCGCACCCGGTACACGAGCGACCCGTGGATCGTCGAGCACGCGCACAGCTATCCGATCGAGACCTTCGCCGACTTCGGGTTGATCGGAATCGGGCTCAATCTGGCGCTGCTGGTCGCATGGGGGCTCGCCGTCGCCCGCACGTTCGGGTTGCGCAGACCACGAGCGCCGGGCAGCCCGGCGAACGTTTCGGCATCGGAACGGGTCGGGCTCCTGACGCTGCTGAGCGTGGTCGTGGTGTTCGGGGTGCACTCAACCGTCGACTGGACATGGTTTGTGCCCGGCACGGCGCTGCCCGCGCTCCTGTGCGCCGGCTGGCTCACCGGGCGGGGACCGCTGGCGAACCGCTCGGGAAGCCTCCGGCAGCGTCCGCGCCTGCTCGAGCGTCCCGCCCTCGCCGCGGCCAGCATGAGCATCACCGCCGTTTCGCTGCTGGCCGCATGGGCGATCTGGCAGCCGCTCCGTTCAGCCAACGCAGACTCGGCCGCGATCAGCGCGCTCACCCGCGGCGACGCCCGAAGCGCGTTCAGCGACGCCCGCACCGCTGCGGCAAGCGACCCGGTGTCGGTCGAGCCGCTGTGGACGCTCTCGGCGATCTACAGCGCGACTGGAGACCAGCGCGCCGCGCACGCGCAGCTGGTGAAGGCGATCGATCTCCAGCCCGACAATGCGGCCACCTGGCGCCAGCTCGGCTTCTACGACCTGCAGCGCAACCAGCCCCGCAAGGCGCTGGGAGCCCTGCAGAGGGCCCTGAGCCTCAACCGCTCCTCCTATCAGACGATCCAGGCGATCCAGCAGGCCCGGGGCCAGCTCGCCAGCGCAGCGGTACGCAAGCCATGAGGCCCGTGGCGTGGCTCTGGCGATGGTTGGTGCGCGCGAGCCCGAGGACGCCCGCGCACGCGGGCGTGGGTGTGGGCGGGCTGACGACGCTCGCGATGCTGCTGGCGCCGGCGCTCGCGCCCTCGCCCGCCGCGGCCAGTGGCACCCAGGAGTCGGTGTTCCAGGACGACGCCTACCTGGTCTACCACTCTCCCGCCACGGTCAACCGGACGCTCGCCACGCTCCAGTCGCTCGGGGTGCAGCGCGTCCGCGTCACGCTCAAGTGGTCGACCGTCGCGCCCTCACCGCTGTCCCGGCGCCGTCCCGCGCATTTCAACGCGCTGGATCCCGCCGCCTACCCGCGCGGGGTCTGGTCGCCGTATGACCGCGTCGTGGAGCTGGCCGCACGCCATCACATCGGCGTCGAATTCAACCTCACTCCACCGGGGCCGCTGTGGGCCATGCGCCACGACTCGCCCACCGCCCGGGCGGCAGATCACTGGGCGCCCAGTCCGGTGGAGTTCTTCAACTTCGTGTACGCGGCCGGGGTTCGCTACAGCGGCGCCTACGGGACGGTCCCGCGGGTCAACGTGTGGTCGATCTGGAACGAGCCCAACCAGCCGGGCTGGCTCGCGCCCCAGTCGCGCACGTTCAAGGGCAGGCAGGTCCCCAATTCCCCGCGGCTCTACCGGCTCTATGCCAACGCGGCGTACGCGGCGTTCTACTTCAGCAAGCACCTGACCGTGCGCGACACGATCCTGATCGGCGAACTGGCCCCCGAGGGCTACGAGACGCCAGGCTTCTACACCGCGATCACGCCGATGCCCTTCGTGCGCGCCCTGTACTGCCTCGACCGCTCTTACCGTCCCCTGCGAGGCGCTGGCGCCGCGGCCCTCGGCTGTCCGACAAGCGGTTCCCCGCAGGCGTTCGCGCAAGCCAATCCGGGCCTGTTCCTGATCACCGGCTTCGCCCATCACCCCTACTGCTTCCTGCACGCGCCGTGGGTGAGCGCGAGTGACCCCAACTTCGCCCCGCTGGCGAACCTGGGGCGCCTCGAGCGTGGGCTCGACCGCGCGTTCGGCGCCTATGGCGTCCCACGGCAGCTCCCCATCTACCTGACCGAATACGGCTACCAGACCAACCCCCCTGACCCCTATGTGATCGTCAGCCCCCAGCGGCAGGCGAGCTACCTGAACGCCGCCGACTACTTGGCCTGGCGTGATCCGCGGGTCCGCTCAGTGGCGCAGTTCCTGCTCTATGACGCGGGACCCGACTCGCGCTACAGGCCGGCGGACTTCAAGTACTGGGACACCTTCCAGACCGGTTTGCAGTTCGCCAATGGCGCGCGCAAGCCCGCCTTCGCCAGCTACCAGATGCCGATCTGGGTTCCCGATACACGGAGTCGCTCCGGGCGGCCGATCCAGGTCTGGGGACAGCTCCGGCCGGCCACGCACCTCGGAGCTCAGCTCGCGTCGCTGCAATGGCGCGGCGCGGGCGGGCGCTACACGACGATCGCTCGCGTGGCGACCAACCGCGACGGCTATTTGAGCGTGCGGATCACGCCCAGGGGCAGCGGTCGGATCAGGATCGCCTGGCGGCACGCTCACGGTCCGCTGCTGTACAGCCGCAGCGTGGTCGTCAGCCGGCGCTGAGCCAGCCCGGAGGCCGCGTCTCTCAGGCCACGACCGCGGGCTCGCGGTCAAGCATCGCGGCCGGCAGCGGCCCCGGACCGTGAGCGGCGCAGACCGCGGTCATCAGCTCCTCGTACTGGTCGGTGACCGCGTCCCAGGAATACTGCTGCGCCCTGCGCAACGCCCGCGCGCGATATTCGGCGACGAGCTCGGGCTCGCGGAGCAGACGTCGCAGCTCGCGGGCCAGGTCCTCCACTCCACCCTGCCCGGAAAAATAGATTCCGGCGTCGCCGACGGTCTCCGCATTCGGGCGGTGGTCATTGACCAGCACACAGTTGCCGGCTGCCATGGCCTCGAGAATCACCGGGTGAGTCCCTCCCACCTCAGTCGGCGCACAGAACACGTATGCGTGGCGCTGCAACTCCCAATAGCCACGCCCGAAGACATAGCCGGGGAACACGACCCGCGGGTCGGCGGATCGCCACACCTGCCGGATGTAGTCGTCGGCATAGGGCGCCCCTCCGACGACGGCCAGCTTCATCCCCCGGGCCTCGTCGGCGGGAATCCTCGAGAACGCCTCCACGAGCACGTGGGGGTTGTTCTCAGGTTCGAGGCGGCCGACGAACAGGACGTACTTGCGCGGCTCGAGCCCCAGTCGCTCCAGGATCTGCGTTCCGTCATAGCCTGGATCGTCAACGCCGTACGGAACCACCCCGATCCGCTGGCGATAGCGGCGCTCGAAGATCTCCGCGACGGCGTGGCTGTCAGTGATCGCCTCGTCGGCCCAGCGCGGCGCCGTGCTTTCGGCGAATCGCAGGTAGGCCTTGGCGACGGCTGGCCACTTGCGCCGATCCGAGTCAAGCCCGTCGATGTTGATGACGGCTGGGATCCCGGCCCAGCGGGTGATCAGACACAGCGGCGAATTGCCCGCAATGAAGAACAAGGCCACGTCCGGCTTGGTCACCCGGGCGACATGGACGGCGGACAGCGCCGTGTGCACAAACGTGTCGAGATACTTGTTCTGCACCGTCCGCAGATGCACGAGCTGCGCACCCTTGTAGCTCTGAAGCGTCGGGTCGACGACATGCGGGCGGCAGTACACGACCACCTCATGCCCGCGCTCGGTCAGACGCGCGCTGAGCTGCTCCACCGCCGTCTCGAACCCGCTGTAGGAGGCGGGAATCCCGCGCGTGCCGAGGATCGCGATCTTCATGCGGCCAGAGCTAGAGAGTAGGCGTCCGCGTGGGCGCGTGCACAGGCGGCCCACGAGAAACGCTCGGCTCGCTGCCGCCCTCGCCGGGCCAGCTCGTCTCTGAGCGCCGGATCGGCGGCCAGTTTGAGCATCGCCGTGGCGAACGAGTGTGGATCGCGTGCGTCGGCGTAGTGGACCGCATCGGCGCAGATTTCGAGGATCCCCGGGGATCGGGCGGCGAGCACCGGGGTGCCCAGAGCCATCGCCTCGACCAGCGTCAGGCCAAAGCCCTCATAAAGCGACGGGTGAACCAGCGCCGCCGCCTGGCGGTAGAGCTCGCTCAGAACGTCGGGGCTCGGGGCCGAAACGATCCGAACCCCGGGGGTCCGCGCGGCGGCCGAACCGGCCAGGATCAGCGGCAGCGGCGCGGGCGCTGCGGCCCGGTAGAGCCGGTAGGCGTCCAACAGCACGCCCAGGTTCTTACGCGCTTCCTCATCGCCGACGTAGAGGAAGTGGGCTGGTTCCGGAGGGCGGGGTCCGCTCGGCGCCAACGCCTGCCCAGGCCCCAGCGGCGCGAGCACGATCCGCTCGGCGGGCACGTGCCACAGCTCCCGGGCATCCGCCGCCGTGGTCTCGCTGATGCAGATGACGGCGCTCGCCCCCCGGGTGGCGGCACGATGGACGACGTGGGCATAGGACCGAAACCGGCGGTCGAAATGCTGGGGCAGCCGCTCGAACGCCAGGTCGACCACGGTCACAACTTGGGGGATCCGGGCCACCGGGACGCGGGCGGGTAGCGGGTGGTGGATCAGCTCGGCGCGGTGGCGACGCGCCAGCCGGGGTAGCTCGAACACGGTCCAGCGCAGATCGCCGAGCGCGTTCCGGAAGCTGCCGGCCCCTCCACCGGCCGGCGGCCGCCGGCGCTGGTTGGCGACCGGAACCAGTTGCACGCGGTCGCACCGCGACAGTTCCTCGCACAGACGGCGGATGTAGATTCCCGTCCCTGAGAGCGGCGCCCGGCGAGCGTAGGTCGTATCGATCAGAACCCGCATGGCGCTCAGCGTACGGCGCTGGCCAGGAGCATCCGCCGCAACAGTGGGGGGCCGCCGACGGCGCGGATCACGAGCTGCCCGAACCCGAACTCCTCCAGCAGCGCGTGCAGCGATCGGCGGGTGTACAGATGCAGGTGGTCGCCGAGCGGCTCCGAGAAGCGTTCGATGCCGAAGGTGGCGACTCGCAGCCGGCCGTGGGACGGCGTGCTCAGCAGCAGCCGGCCGCCGGGCACCAGCACGCGACGGGCCTCCGAGAGCCAGCGGGCCGTGTCGGCGACATGCTCGATCACCTCGCTGGCCCACACGAGGTCGAAACAGTGCTCGGGGAAGGGAAGCGGCGCGTCGATCTCGCCGCGCACGAATCGCAGCTGCGGATGGATCGCGCGCGCGCGCGCCAGCGCAGACTCGGCGACATCGAGGCCCGCCGCGGACGCGCCCGCCTCGGCCAGCACGGCAGTGAACACGCCCTCGCCGCAGCCCAGGTCGAGGGCGCGCTCGCCCGCGCTGACCGCCCCGAGCAGGAAGTCTCGACGCAGGCCGAAGTCTGGCGCGACGGTGTCCGGCGGCAGCCGCTCCCACAGCCGCTCGTAGTAGTCCTGCATCGCGAAGACCGTATCGTGGCTCCTGAGCAGCGGCTCGGGGCCGAAGCGACGTCCGCAGCGACGTCCGCAGCCGATCGAGACTAGAGTCCCCGCGGTCACCGACGCGCGCAGAGGTGCGCCGGCCGCAACCATCATGAGCCGCCGCCTGCTCGCAGTCGCCGCCGTCGATCAGCCAGGCGGCGCCGAGATCCATCTGCTGCGTCTGCTCGCGGGCCTGCAGCGACGTGGATGGGACCTGACGCTGACTACGCCCGGCCGCGGGGCGTTGTCTGAGGAGGCCCGGAGCTCGGGCTATGGATGGCGAGCGCTGCCCGTGGGGGGACTGAGACGCGGAAGTGGCGCCCGGGCGCTGCGGTCCTGGCCCTCCGTGCGCCGGCTCTCGCCGGGGTTTGATGTGATCTACCTCAACGGCACCGTGTGCGGGCGCCTGCTGCCCGCGCTCGCCGCCGGCGCAGCTCGCTCGGTCCTGCACGTCCATGACATGGTCCGTCGCGTTCCGCGTTTCTGGCGCCGGGCGGACCTGGTGCTGGCCGATTCGCAGGCCGTGGCCCGGCGGCTGCGCGGATGCGACCCTCAGGTCGTCTACGGCCCGGTCGAGCTGGAGCCGGCCGCCGTGCCGGCACCGTGGGCGACAGGACGCGGTCCGGTGATCGGCTTCGTGGGCCGAGTCGAGCCTCGCAAGGGCGCGCTTGACCTCGTCCGCGCCGCGCCGGCGATCCGCCGTGAGCTTCCAGGAGCTCGCGTGGTCATAGTGGGAAATGATCCTTTCGGTGCCGATCCGGCGTACACCCAGGCAGTGGTCGGATCTGACGAGGTCGAGCACTACCCATGGAGCGCCTCGGCCCCCGGGCTGATGCGCCACCTCGACGTGCTCGTGCTGCCTTCCCGGGAGGAGCCCTTCGGGACCGTCCTGGCCGAGGCGATGGCGGTCGGCACCCCGGTCGTCGCCACGCGGGTCGACGGGCTGCCCGAGGTCGTCCTCGACGGAGTCACCGGCAGGCTGGTCACGCCCGGGGACTGTGGCGAGCTGGCGCGTGCTGTGCTGGAGGTCCTCGGCCGCAGGGACGAGATGGGAGCCGCGGCCCGCGAGCACGCCCGTCGCTTTGCCGTCGGAGATTACGTCGAGCGCGTTGAGCGTCTGATGCTCGGATGCTGATCGCCTTCGACAGCCGGCCGACGAAGGACAGCGGCGGGATCGGCCGCTACGCGCGCTGCCTGCTTGAGGGTCTGCGCGAGGACGGCCGCGGCGAGATCGTCGAGTCGCACCGTCCGCGGCGCTGCGACGTGTTCCACTCGCCGTGGATCGACGGAGCGATGTTGCGCTCGCCGGTCCCCATGGTGGTGACGCTCCACGACCTGATCCCGCTCAAGCGCCGAGGCGAGTACCTGCGCTCCGGAATGCGCTTCAGGCTCCGTTACCTGGCGGTGCAGCGCGCCGTGCGGGTGATCGTCCCCACTCATGTCGTCGCCGACGACGCGATGGCGATGCTGGACCTGCCGTCCGATCGAATCGTGGTGATCCCGGAGGCGCCAGCGGCCTCGCTGGCTCCGCGCTCTGCGGAGGAGGTCGCAGCGGTCGCAACGAAGTACGGCCTGCCCGAGTGCTATCTCGTCTGGGTCGGCGGGCTGCGCACTCCGGACCCGCGCAAGCGCGTTGCCGCGCTCGTCCGCGCGAGGCGGCGCATGCCGTTGGTGCTGGTCGGCGAGACTGGTCAATGGGCGAGCGAGCTGCCCGACGTCACGCTGACCGGCGAGGTCAGCGACGACGAGCTCGCCGCGATCTACACCGGCGCCCACGCACTTGTTTTCCCCAGCGACGACGAGGGGTTCGGGCTGCCCCCGGTGGAAGCGCTGGCTTGCGGCACGCCCGTGGCTGCCTGCGACGTCCCGGCCGTGCGCGAGGTCCTCGACGGCCGCGGCATCCTCACCCCGGTCGAAGACCTCGACGCCCTGATCGCGGCGGCTGAGGCGGCGCAGCGGCCGGCCCCGTCGCCGCCTGACTGGAGCTGGAGCGAAGCGGCACGAGCGACGTGGGAGATCTACGAGGAGGCGGCAGTGGCGCCCGTTCGTTGGCGGGGTGGCCGGCGGCCCTCGATGCCCGAGCGGACTGAGCGGACCCGGCGAACCGAGCCCTGAGAGCGTCCCGCGGCCGCGGGACGACAGCGAACGGTCCTAGCGCGGCGGCGCGATCCCGAACGGAGGCAGGGCGGTCCGGCGCCGCCCCTGGATCATCCGCCGGCGCGCCCGTGCCGGGGGCAGCAGCCGCCAGGCGTCCCGATAGGCGCCGAGAAGATGGCGCTCGCGCAGCAGGACGTGTCCGAGCGCCAGCACTTCGTAACCGAGGATCAGCGGAGCGTGGCGCGCCAGGCCCGGGCCGGTTTCGTTCTTGGCGATCATCAGCAGCCGGTTGCGGAACTGGAGCGCTCTCGCCGACTCGCTCATCTGGTTCCGAGTCGAGGGGCTGTAGGTTCGGATGTGACCGGCGACGGCGTGGGGCTCGTACACGCAGCGCCAGCCAAGCAGCCGCGCGCGCCAGGCCAGATCCGCATCGGAGGCCCAAAGCTCCATGTCCTCGTCGAGCACCTCCCGTCCGTTCAGCGCACAGTCCCTGAGGGTCTGCCGGCGGTAGAGCGCCGCGGCGCCATCGGCACCGAATGCCTCCCCGGCCACGCCGAACGCCGTCGTTGACGCCCCATGACCGACCAGCCCGTTCTTGCGTCGGCGGTCGATCGACATGCCGGCGGCGTCGATCTGATCGAGATCGCCGCCGGGGCCGGGAGCGCGCACGCGCAGGAGCTTCGGAGCCACCGAGCCGACCTGCGGCTCCTGCAGCCGGGGGGTGGCTGCGGCCAGGAAGCCCCGGGTCAAGAAGCAGTCCGCGTTGAGCAGCAGCACGGCGTCCCCATCGGTCTGGGCCACCGCCGCGTTGATCGCTGCGGCATAGCTCAGCCGCCGCGTCAGGCGCAGGTGACGAGCCCCGTGACGCCGTGTCAGCTCGGCGGTCCCGTCAGCCGATGCGTTGTCGACGACGACCACCTCGGCGAACGGACCCTGAGCCAGTGCGGCCGGCAGCGAATGCTCGAGCATCGGTGCCTCGTCGACGCTCAGCAACAGGATCGTCGTCCTCACAGCAGCTCCCGGTAGACGTCGATCGTGCGCTGCGCCGCCGCCTCCCACGAGAACGACGCCGCCCAGTCACGGCCGGCGCGGCGCCGTGCCTCCTGCTCGCCCGGGTCGCCGAGCAGCGCCGCCAGAACGACCCTGAGCTCGCTCGCGCCGCCGTCTGGCGCCGGGTCGAAATACAGGGCGGCCTCGCCGCCGGTCTGCGGTAACGCGGTCGCCCGCGCGGCAATCACCGGGATCCCACGTGCCATCGCCTCGAGCAGCACGAGCCCGAAGCCCTCGTAGAGGCTCGGATGGACCAGCACGTCTGCGCCGCGGATCAGCGCGTCGAGGTCAGCGTCGCTCAGGTAGCCGGGCAGCTCCACCGGTGCCGGGCCGGCCAGCGCTCGCAGGGAAGCTCCCTCGCCGCTGTCCACCCCCGCGAGCACGAGCCGGTGAGTCAGCCCCCCGCGGCGATGCAGGCCCGCGAAGGCCTCGACCAAGGCCCGCAGGTTCTTCTTCTGCCGTAGGTCGCCGACGGCGACGATGTAGGGACCGGACGGGGGTACGCGCTCGCCGAGCGCCAGCGCCGGCGCATCCGGGATCACCCGCACCTTGCCGGGGTCGATCCCGTAGCGAACGCACAAGTCCGCCCGGGTGAACTCCGACGGGCAGATGATCCGCTGCGCCGAGCGCGCCGCGGCGCGCGCCAGCACCCGGTACTTCCACCGGGTCCGAGGTGCGAAATCGTTCGGCCAGGCCTCAAACGCGAGATCGTGGATCGTCACCACTCCGGGGCAGGAGCGGATCAGCGGGAGGAAGCAGTTCGTCGCGTGGATGAGCCCGGCGCGGCGGCGCCGCAGGCGCAGCGGCAGGCTCACCTGCTCGAACAGGATCTCGGGACCGCGGCCCGGTTGGGCAATCGGGTCGAGCTCGAGCCCAGGCGGATCGATCTGCCGGAGCGCCTCGAGCAGGCATGCGGCATACCGTCCCCAACCGCGCAGCTGGGGGCCGCCCGCATCGCGGGCATCGATCGTGACCAGTGGCGCCATAAGGGGAGCATGTTCCTCTGACCGGGGCGCCGCCGCCGGGCCGTCGACCGCGTACCATCAGATCGGACGTGAGCGCGCATGCCCTTCGCGAGGCGAGCGGAAGCGAGCACGGGTCACTCGCCGAGGGGCCCAGGCCCGCCTCCTCGATCTTCGAGATCCCGATTGACCTGGCGCAGCCAGCCGAGCTGCTGCGGACGATTTCGACGTGGGCGTCCGAGCGCACGACGCGGCGCGTGATGTACGTCAACGCTCATGTGGTCAATCAATCGCGGGTCACGCCCGGGCTCGGCGAGGCCCTGCGCCGCGCCGACCTCGTCTACTGCGACGGCTACGGCGTCCGGCTGGCGGCGCGAGTGCTCGGCCTACCGGTGCCTCACCGCATGACCGGCGCTGACTGGATCTGGGGACTGGCCGCGCTGTGCGAGATGTCCGCCCAGCCGATCTACCTGCTCGGCTCAGAGCCACCGATCGCCAGCGAGGCGGCGGCCCGCCTGCGGCGCTGGTACCCGCGGCTGGACGTGGTCGGCGCGCATCACGGCTACTTCGATCTCGACTCGCCTCACAATGAACGGGTGATCGAGGACATCAACGCACATGCGCCGTCGATCGTGCTGGTCGGGATGGGTACCCCCAAGCAGGAGCTGTGGGTCGACCGCTATGCGCATCGGCTTGACGGCGCCGTGGTGTGGACCGTGGGCGCGCTGTTCGACTACGTCTCGGGCCACATCCCGAGAGCCCCGCGGTGGCTGGCCGACAACGGGTTTGAATGGATCTTCCGGCTCGCGATCGAACCGGCCAGAATGTGGCGGCGCTACCTCATCGGCAACCCCGTGTTTCTTGGTCGGGTGGCCGGCGAGGCACGACGTGAGAGCAGCCAGTTCCGGCCGGGCACGGAGACGCGGACTGCCCCGCGGACGTGAGCGCCGCCGTCGCCGACCCACCTGCGCATCCGGGAAAAGCGCAGATCGCCCGGGAGCCAGGTGCAAGGCGGAGCTTCACGACTGATCCCCGTGTGCTGGCCGCCGGAGCGGTGCTCGCGGCGTCCGCCGTTGGACTGATTCTCGCGCTCTCGGCGGGTGTCGTAGGAGTACGCGCGGTGCCAAGCGTGTTGCGGACCGCCGGCGTGGGGATGGGGTTCTTCGCGCTGTGCGGCTATGCGCCGGCCCGGCTGCTGGTAGCCGGTGAGCTGGCGCCGTACCGGGCGCTGCTCGTGCTGCCGATCGGCGCGGTCGTGTCGTCTCTGTCGCTGGCCGTCCTGGGGCTGCTCCACGTACCGCTGGCGGTCTCGCTCGCGCTCCTGCTCAGCGTTTCGGTTCTGAGCCTCGGATGGACTGTGCGCCGTTCGCGCGGGGAGCGAGCGAGCGGGGACGCACCCGCGCCGGCCACCGCTCGGAGCTCCGGTGATCGGGGGGTGCTGATGCGAGTCGTGGTTCCGTTGCTGCTCGCGGGGATGATCGGGCTGATCACGCTGATCCCGATCTTCCGGGCCGGTTACGCGACCGTGCCGGGACAGAACGGGGACGCGATTCTGGCCGTCGGCAGCGCCACTCTGCTCCAGCACGCGCCGCCGACCGCCACCCGCCTCGATCTGCCGATCAATCACAT
>CAXMLR010000529.1:0-1884 GCA_964194275.1 uncultured Solirubrobacterales bacterium | reverse complement strand
GTGCGGGACAGTGCCGGTGATCTGAAATCCCAGATAGCGGAGACCCCAGAAGTGGACGCCATCAGCCTGATGCCGAGCCTCGAGGGAATCCCTGCCGGCACCTGTCTTGACCGGCGCGTGCTGCCGGAGGTGACGGAGCACGATCTCGCCACCCTCGGCGAGATATTCGACCTGCACGGCTGCCGCGCGCCCGGCCATGACCGCCATGTGCTCGGCAGTCGCCTCGAACTTCGGGGCGCCGACGATATTGATCGCGAACACTAGAGGTGAGGTCGCTGGTGATGGACCTGGCCTGCGTGGTGCTGTTGGTGGTGGTGTGTCCCGGGGTGCCCCTTGTGCGGGTGCGGGTGCCCGATTTGGTGTTGCCGGCGCGCTTCGAGGGCGGCCGTATGTCGCAGATGGTGGCGGACGATGCGGCGTGCCATCAGAGGACCCTCCTGTAAGGCAGCAGTAGATATTCCGCCTCCGGGAGCCGCAGACGACTGCCGGGGGTGGAGGTCCTCGCGCTGCCCATCACCAGGGCGTCGGATCCACGCTCCTGCGCCATATGGACGCAGGCCAGGATTACGGCTTCCTTGATGTCCTGCGGAACGGACGAGACCCCGATCGTGTTGCCCGGCCCGGCCGACGGCAGGGTATGCGTGTAGGTCAGCGAGGCGACCTGCACGGTCGTCGCCGACAGGACAGCCGAGACCTGGACGGTCTCGGTCAGCGAGCCGTCGTAGATCGTGAGCCGATTGCCGACACTGCCGGGCGAGGTGGTCATCCCCAGCGTCGACTCGACCGAGAGCACCACGTTGGCGCCGGCCGAAGCCGACGCGGTGAGGTAGGTGTTCGGCCACCCGTTGATGTAGTTGACCGTGATCTCGGTCGGGTAGTATTGCAGGCCCGACCAGTCCATCGACAGGTCGCGCAGCCAGTTGAGGCGTGGGTAGTCGCCTCGGATCTGGATCTTACTGACGTCCAGCGCGACTTGCGTCGGCACCCCGACGCCCGCGGTGATCGTCGCCCAGCTCGCCGACAGGACCCCGACGACCGGGAAGTAGTCACAGTGGAAGATGAGCCAGCCCTCTCGCGACACCCAGGCCTTGGTGCGGTGGCTGCCGAGTGTCGCGGACTCGGTATCGGTCGTGGCGTCGAGGCGCTGTCCGCAAAAATTCGCGGCCCAGGCAGATGCGCGCTCGATCAGGCGGAGCTGCTCGACCGTCTGTGCCAGACTGGTGGCGGTGGCGTTCTCCGCCATCGTCGACCAGTCGACACCCGTCGGAGCCTCCAGCAGCTCCGACACCGTGATCAGGTTAGCGCTCACTGGACCTCGGGCGGCCAGGGCCTCGGCGAGGCTTTACCGCTACCGCTTCCGCTTCCGCCTCGGGGTCCGCCTCGGGGTCCGAGACCAGAGCCAGCCCGGCCACTCCGCCCTCGATGGCACCAAGCGCCGCGACACACTGCGGGCAATCAGTCGGCCCTTCATGCATTTCCAGACACCCGCGGCTGAGCGAAAACGCCGTGACGCCGTCCGCAAGTTCGATTCTCACTTGGCACCTCCATGCCGTGGACAGGATGCCCACGGCCATGACCGAAACCCGCAAACCTCGCAGATCACGTCTGGGAGCGCGCTCCGGAATCCAACTGTCCATCGGGCGACTCCCAGCGAGCGCGCGGCGGCGGCCGCATAGCCCGCGGAGACTCCCTCCAGCTCCACCGCTCCCCCCGGCTCTCGAGCGTCGATCTTGTGCCCGTCCGGCAGGTCCAAGCCACGCGCACCCGGAGGCAGCTCCACTCTGATGGACATGTCCCACTTCCTCGGAATGATTGGGGGGGCCGAAGCCCCCCCAACTAACTACTGGGTCGAGACGCTCGGATTCGCCGACGCGATTCCGCGCA
>CAXMLR010000528.1:0-2482 GCA_964194275.1 uncultured Solirubrobacterales bacterium | reverse complement strand
GTCTTGCCCGAGCCGGTGGGCGCCGAGATCAGGACGTGCTCGCCGGAGGCGATCGCCGGCCACGCCTGCGCCTGCGCCGCGGTCGGCTCGGCGAACGCCTTGGCGAACCACTCGCGCGTTGCGGGACTGAAGTGCTGCAGCGGCATGGGCGTTTCAGCGTAGCGTTCGCCTGGGCGTACTTCCGGGTATAACTAGGCTTGTGAGGAGAGCGCTCTTGGCGGTGGTGATCGCCTGTACTTCGCTGCTGTGCGCTGCCCCTGCAGCGCTTGGGCAGATGAGCCTGGCCAACCCACCCCCGGGGGCAAACAATTTCTCCTGCCGTCCGACCGCGGCGCACCCGAACCCGGTCGTCCTCGTCCACGGGCTCGGCGCGACGATGGGCGGGAACTGGAGCTACATCTCGCCCCTGCTGGCCAAGCGCGGCTATTGCGTGTTCGCCCTCACCTACGGGCTCGACCCCCGTGCGCCGTACTTCGGTGGGGTGATCCCGGTGGAGCAGAGCGCTCCGGAGCTCCAGAGCTTCGTGGCCAGGGTGCTGAGGGCGACGGGGTCTCGCAAGGTCGATCTCGTCGGCCACTCGGAGGGCACGTTCACGCCCGAGTACTGGTTGAAATACCTGGGCGGCGCCCGGTACGTGAATCGCTACGTCGCGCTGACGCCCTTGTACCAGGGCACCCAGGTCGGCCAGTTCGCGGCGCTACGGGACGCGGGCATGGGGTTCGGGATCTCGCCGGTGGCGATCAACCTGGTGGCCTGGTTCTGCGGGTCGTGCAACGAGTTCCTGGCCGGCTCGCCGATGGTCAGAGCGCTCAACGCCGGACGGGGGGGTGCGGCGGTGCCCGGGATCCGGTACACCACTATCCCGACACGCACCGATGAGCTGGTCGTGCCCTACACGAGCGGCATCCTGAACGCCCCGAACGCGACCAATCACGTGCTCCAGGACGTCTGCCCGAACGACCTCTCAGAGCACGCCGCCGAGGCGTTCGACCCGGTCGTCGCAGAGCTGATCTTCAACGCGCTGGACCCGGCACACGCGCGGCCGGTGTCATGCGCGGGGCTGCCGCCGTTGGCGCCGGCGCCGGCATAGCTCGGCCAGTGGTTGGGCCTACTCCGGGTTCATGAAGGCAACCGCCGGCGAGAGGCCGGCGGTCCGCTTCAGCGTGGCAATCCGGCGCCCAACCTGGACCGCCGGTTTGGACGGGCTCAGGTGCTCGCCAAGCCGGCCCGCGAGCGCGTCGAGGTCGGCGACGATGATCACCAGGCCCCAGAAGCGGGCGGGCCCGGGCGGGGCGGTCGGGGCCTCCACGAGCTCGAGGATCGCCGGGCCGATCCGGCGGAAGCCCTGGCGGAAGCTGCCGGCGTCGCGGATGCGTCTGAGGGTTAGGCCGGCTTCGTCCAGGGCTGCGGCGGTGCGGTCGAAGTTCGGGGTGGTGATGACGACGTGGTCTAGCGCTGTCGCGCCGTTGGGGTGCGTGGCGACTGTCGGCATCGAAGGGAGTGGTGCTGTGGTCGTGGCTAAGCCGTCGATGGCGTCCGTGGGTGGGATCCCGGCTAGGGACCAGCGCTTGATACCGGTGCCTTGCTGGTTCAGAGTGATCCGTATGCCGCCGAGCTCTACGTGGCCGGCTTTTAGAGCGAATCCCAGCGCCTCCCAACGGTCCGCCGGGTCGGCGATGTGCAACTCAGTCAACTGGGGAGCGACGGCGGACATCACAGCGCCCGAACGACAAGGGTGCGACACCTAGTTGCCCGCCGGCTCTCGCGCGCGCGTGAACACGGCGTCGATCATCGGCTCGGTCAGGCGTCCGGTGAACGTGTTCTGCTGGCTGGGGTGGTAACACCCGAGCAACGTCAAGCCACCCACCAAAGCCTCGGCGCCGTGAGCGAACTTCGGACGCGGACGGGGCGCGTCCAACACCCGCAGCGCGGCGTCCCAGGCGAAACCGCCCAGGGCCACGAGCACACGAGCCTCAACCAACAGGGACAGCTCGTGCGCAAACCACGGCAGGCAGTTGTCACGTTCGCTTGGCAGCGGCCGGTTGGCCGGCGGCGCGCAGCGAACCGCGGCGCTCACCCAGGCGCCGCTCAGCTCCAGCCCGTCGTCCCGAGAGACGGACACCGGCTGATTGGCGAATCCGGCTCGCCACAGCGCCGCGAACAGCCAATCGCCAGACCGATCCCCGGTGAAGATCCGGCCGGTGCGGTTGCCTCCGTGCGCGGCAGGGGCGAGACCCAGCACGACGACGCGCGCCTCCGGGTCGCCGAAGCCCGGCAACGGCCGCCCCCAGTACTCCTCGCCCGCGAACGCGGCGCGCTTGACCCGCGCCACCTCCTCACGCCAGGCCACCAGCCGCGGGCAGCGCCGGCAGGAGATGACCTCGGCCCGCAACTCGTCCAGTGCACTCACGCGCCACTCGGCTTCAGCACGCCCTCGATCAGGCGGTCGATGACGGGCGCCAGCTCGAGCACGTCGACGGGC
>CAXMLR010000527.1:0-1698 GCA_964194275.1 uncultured Solirubrobacterales bacterium | reverse complement strand
CTGCAGGACGGTGGTGATGATCGTCGCCCCCCCCGCCGCACCGACCGCCAGCACAGGGTGCCCGCGGCGAAGCACGATCGTCGGCGACATGCTGGAGCGGGGCCGCTTGCCGGCCGCCGGCAGGTTGGGGTCGGGCCTGGTCGTCGAAGCCGGCGCAAAATTGAAGTCGGTCAACTCGTTGTTGAGCAGGAAACCGCGATGGGGGACGACCACCCCGCTGCCTCCGAGTTGCTCGATCGTGTTGGTGTAGGAGACCACGTTGCCGGAGCGATCGGCGATCACGAAGTGATTCGTGTTCGTCCCCTCCTGGGCCGGGGCCGCGGTGGTCGGCTGGGCGGGGTGACAGCCGGCGGTACCGCTGAACGGATCGCCCGGTGCGACCGGGCTGCTCAGCGCGCGGGCCGGGTTGATCAAACACGCGCGCTGCTTGCCGAAGACAGGTGAGAGCAGTTGACGCAGCGGCACATGGATGAAGTGGGGATCTCCCACATAGCGGTTACGGTCAGCGAAAGCGAGCCGTGTCGCCTCGAGAAAGTGGTGGAGCTGCTGGACCCTGGTCTGATGTCCAAGATGGAAGTTCGAGAGAATGTTCAGGGCCTCGCCCACCGTGGAGCCACCGCTCGATGACGGAGCCATGCCGTACACGTCGTAACCGCGATAGCGAACGTGCGTTGGCGCGCGATCACGCGTCCGATAGCGCGCCAGGTCTGCGACCGTCATCAGGCCGGGCAGCGGAGCAGGCGTCACACCCGGAGCCACGGGGAGGTGACGCACAGCCCGCGTGACATCGCCGCCTAGAGCGCCCCCGTACAGCAACCCGATGCCCTTACGGGCGATCAGCCGGTAGGTCCGGGCCAGATCCGGATTGCGCAGCGTGGATCCGATCGCGGGCAGCTGCCCGTGCGGGAGGAACAGCGCACTGGTTGAGCGAAACCGCGTGAAACGCGCCTGGTTCTCACTCGTCTGCTCGCGGAAGTTCGCGTCGACGGTAAATCCCCCGCTGGCCACTCGCTCCGCTGGCGCCAGGTCAGCCGCCAAGCCGAACCGGCCCCATCGGTCGAGCGCGCGCTGCCAGGTCATCAGGTTGCCCGGCACCCCGACCGACAGTCCACTCGTAACCGCGGTGGCGAATGGCAGTGGCTTGCCCGTGCTACGGTCGATGAACAGTGTCGGGGTCGCGGCTGAGGGGGCTGTCTCACGACCGTCAATCGTGTCGACGCGATGCGAGCGAGCGTCGTAGAGAACGAAGTAGCCGCCGCCGCCGATTCCCGCCACGTAGGGGTCGCTGACGCCCAGCGTCGAGGCCACGGCGACAGCCGCGTCGGCAGCGGTTCCGCCCTGCCTGAGCACGGACAATCCCGCACGAGTTGCCTGCAGGTTCTCCGAGGCGACGGCGCCCCCTGAGCCGACCGCGACGGACCGCTTGGCCGCGCCGGCCGCGGAGGCAACGGGTGTTGCGGCCGCCACGGTCGCGAAGGCCGCCGCGAGCATTCTCCTGCCGCGCATGCTCATGAACTTCAGCTTGCCCGTTAGGCCGCGTGATTATGCAGCAACTTCATCGAGCGTCTTGGCCTCAGATTTATTGTCCGGTGCTAACCATGTGCAGGGGCGTCTGGCGCTACTCACGAAAAGCGAGGTTTGCAGGACTTTCCCGAGAGGCGGTCAGGCAAGATCTTAGCCCTGTCTCTTATACACATC
>CAXMLR010000526.1:0-6002 GCA_964194275.1 uncultured Solirubrobacterales bacterium | reverse complement strand
ATGGCAGAGAAGACGGTGGTGCGGCAGGTGAAGATCGCGGGCCATCCGTTTGTGCTGCGCAGCAGCGACGTCGTGCGCGTCGTGCGCGAGATCGACCCCGAGCCGATCAGGAGCCACTACGTCGTCGTCGAGACACAACGGTTTCCGCCAAAGCAGATCGTGAGCGAGCTCACGGGCCTTGACCGCGCCGACTTCACCACTCACCAGGCAAGACGAACGCTAATTCGCCTCGGGTTTGCCGCTGGCCGGCGACCCGCGAAGAGCTCGCGGCCGCGGTCCGCCCGTACTCCCCGGCAGACGGTCGAAGCCCCTGATCGACTGGCCGACCGCTTGCGACCCCTCGCCGGTAAGTGGGTCGCGATCAAGGACGACGACGTCATCCATGCGACCGAATCTCCGCGTGAGCTCGTCAGTTGGCTCAGCCGGCATGGGCAGAAGGCCGACAGCATGTTTCGGGTGCCAGAGGATCAGCTGGCTGCGACTGGCCTAGCGCCGCTGTGAGGTTCAACTTCCGAGAGCTCCCGGATCCGGGCACGAACAACGTCCGTGCCCGTCCCATCATCGACGTCATCGTCGATGGTTTCGACATCGCGCCGCAGGCATGCCTTCTAGATTGTGGGGCGACCGCCGTCAGGTTTGGCACCCATGTAGCCGAGTTGTGCGGTGTGGACCTGACCGGCGCGCCGCCGACGCAGCTCGCGGTCGGCGGCGCGGTCGTAAAGGCCCTCATGGCGGAGGTGAGCCTGGAGGTCGGAGACGACTCCGACACGTTCACCTGGAGCGCACCCGTCTGGTTCTGCGACCCATGGGCCCCGTCGTTCGGGCTGCTCGGCCTGACCGGTTTCTTCGACCAATTCGTAGTCACGATCGCTTCGTACGACGAATGGTTAGAGCTCACTCCCGTCGGCTAACGTCTTCGTGCTGGCCAGGGCGGGATCTTCGGCAGCAGGCCCGGCCACGCCTCGAACATTTCATGACTCAGATCGTTTCGTAAGGATCCTCCGCTATCCTTACAAAGCTCTCGAAGCTCTGAAAGGTTCTCGTGTCGACCCGCACCATCTCGCAGCCGAGCCCGATTGTCCCAATCGGCCACGTCGAAAAGCGAGCGTGGCCCGCCGACCCCGGCGCGTACGGAGGCCGCAGGGCACGGCGGCCGGGCGCGTACGAAGTCTTCATCCCGGATGAGATCTCGGCGCGCGACTTCCCGCTCGACGGCGGTGCCGTTGCCGCCGTGAGCGAAGCGACCCGAGCGCTCCAACATCTGGAGGCGTCGCCGCCACGCATCGCCACGCTCGGAGCGCTCGCGCAGAACCTGCTCCGCTCGGAGAGCGTGGCGTCGTCTCGGATCGAGGGCGTTCACCTTTCGCACAAGCGACTTGCGCGTGCCGCCTATCAGTCCGACAGGGGGCAACGCGACCGCCGCGCTGCCGAAGTCCTCGGCAACGTCGAAGCAATAAGGCACGCGATCGAAGTCGGGATAGTTGGCAATCCGCTCACGATTTCGGACATCGAAGACATTCACCGGACGTTGTTGCGGTTCACCGAAGACGCACACATCGCGGGCGTCGTGCGGGAGTCACAGAACTGGATCGGCGGGAACGACTACAACCCGATCGGCGCCGCCTACGTGCCGCTGCCGCACGAGCGCGTTCGACCGCTACTCGATGATCTCTGCGCGTTCGCCACCCGAACCGATCTCGCGCCTATCGTTCAGGCTGGGATCGTGCACGCCCAGTTCGAGACCATCCACCCGTTCGCCGACGGCAACGGTCGCGTGGGCCGGGCGCTCATCTACGCGGTCCTGCGCCGCCGTGGTGAGATCCCCAACTACATCCCTCCGATCAGCCTCATCCTCGCAGCGGAGCCCAAGGGGTACGTCGGCGGGCTCACTTCGTACCGACAAGGCGCCGTCAGCTCATGGATCGCGCAGTTCGCCGACGCGACCGTAGGGGCGGCGACGGAGGCCGAGCGACTCGCCGCCGCGATCGAGCAGCTCCAATCGAAGTGGCTCGACGATCTCGGCCAGCCCCGCAAGGACGCCGCCGTCCGCCAGCTCATCAGCGCGTTGCCGGCGCAGCCCGTGATCGACGTCGCTGCCGCCCAGATCCTCACAGGCAAGTCCCACGTCGCCGTTGGCAACGCGCTCCAGGCGCTCGAGCGCGCCGGCATCCTGAACCGGCTGAACGAGCGCAAGTGGGGCCGCGTCTGGGAGTGCGACCAGCTGCTCAGCTTGGTTGATGCGTTCGAGAAGGGCGTCAGGGTGCCCCGCCGGTAAAACACGGGCAGCGGCGCCTCTTTGCGGATGTTCTGGCCCGCTGCCGCGACGTGCCATGGATTCTCGAGGCACCACCGCCCGAGCGCTGGACCGAACAGCTGCGGCGATGGATCTGGCGCTGGCGGAACAGAGCGCGGAAATTCCGACTTCGCGCACGTAAAGGATCCGACGGCCGCGGTACGTTCCGGCAATGTCGAAGACACGTCGGCCGTCGAAGAGCAACACCCGCGCGAAGCGCCAGGCGAAAGCGAAGGCCGGGCGCGACTCCCGCCGCGAGACGATCGCCACACGGGCCGCCGAGCGCCGGCTCGACGAGTTGTTCGGATCCGAGCTTCCTCCACGACGGTCGGCGGAGATCATGCTCGAACGACTCGAGGGCGGTGCCGTGCCGTCGGGGGTCTCGCGCTTCTTCGCCCTCGCTGGCTCGGTCGAGCGAGCGCAGGACGTCTCACGGGCGATGAGCGAGCTTGCGCCGGATAGCGTCTGCTCGCTCACCTTCGCGGCCGACGTGGCGGCGCACGTCGAGCTCGATGAGCGGCATGCGAGTGGCCTACTCGATCGTGCGTTGGCGCAGACCGACGACCTGGACGATCGGGTTCGGATCGCCGGCCAGCTCACCCGTCTCGGCCGGCCGGCGGATGCGCTCGCGATCGTCGAGGAGCTGCATGCGGATGAGCCGGAGGACGAGGACCTCCAGGCAATCCGAGCGGCTGCGCTGATGGTCGCCTACGAGAGGCTCACCGCGGAGTCGGAGGATCCGGACCTGCCGGACGAATGCCCGTGCTGGTCTGGACAGCCGTGGACGGAGTGCTGCCGGCCGGCGGAGGAGGCTGCGCTTGCGCGCTTCGAGGATCGGGGGCCGCTCAGGACCCTGCGGTCCGCGATCGACCGGTACGTCACCTTCGGGCGAGACCATCGCTCGGCGGTCGCTGATGACGTGCGGCGGTGGTTGGAGGCTGCGCAGGTCACCGACGAGCAGCTGGCGGACCCGGCGGACCTGCGGCGAATGGCCGAGGAGCACGCTTGGCTCATCGGCGCCGAGGACGACGACCCTTCGCCGGGACAGCTTTTCGATCCGGATTCGCCGCTGGCGTCGTTCGCAGGCGACCCGTCCACTCCGAGCCCGCAGGCCGCCGCAGCTCGGCGTTGGATCGAGCACCACATCTACGGCCTCTGGCAGGTACGCGATCTGGCTGCCCAGCCCGGGGTGTGGCTGACGGAACTCGTGACCGGAGCGAAGCGCTACGCGGCGATCCCGCGAGAGCTGTTGGAGCCCGTTGGAAGGTGGAGCGTGCTGCTGGGCGGACTGGTCGCCGTCGATGGGAGCTGGCGCCCGGTCAGCGGCATGCTTCCGCTGCGACCGCGCGAGGCCGACGAAGCCGTCGAGCTGGTGCAGGAGCTGAGCTACACGGTCGCCTCGAGCGCGAGCGGTAGGAAGGCGCCGGGACGCGATCGCCGTGGCGTCGGCGAACCACACGGCGTGCTCGCCTCGGTCACGAAGCCGAGCACGCCGCTCGTCGCGCGCTTCATCAGCATGGTGATCGGGAGCGGGATGCCACAGCTGCTCGCATTCGTGGCCCAGCTGCGCGAGGAACGGCCGAAGATGGTGAACACCGACAAGGATCCGCTCTGCCTGATCAAGGCGACAGTCGCGGTCACTGACACAGCCGAGGTCGTCTCGCGCCTCTCCGGGCATCCCGACTTCCGTGTCGAGGATGGGACGCTCACCTGGTGGGGACGCGAGCTCGATGCGCTCGAGCGTGAGACCTCGCGGGCCGAGCTGCGCGCGATGCTCAAGGAGCGCGGCGAGACTGCGCAGCTGAGCGAGCGAGATACGCCGCAACGCTGGCTTCGCGGATCGGTCACCCTCGAGGCAGACGCGCTTGAGGTCGACGTCAACTCCCGCGAGCGGCTCGAGCGGCTGATGGCAGTGCTGGATGAGATCGGGACTTCCCCCACGGTCGTCAAGCAGCTGGTGATCGACCCAGCACAGGACATGGCGCTACCGCGCGTCGGTTCGGTGATCGGAGCGGTCACGTCGGAGGAAGCCGAAGAGGCCTGGCGGCGCCACTGGCCCGACGAGCAGCTGCCGGCGCTCGGGGGCATGACCCCACGCCGAGCCGCGCGCAGTGAGCAGCGAAAGCCATGGCTCGAGGCCCTGCTGCGAGAGATGGAGCACGACGCCGACCAGCTCGCCCGCCGCGGCCGGCGCGCGCCGGACGTCGACAGCCTGCGAGCCGATCTCGGAATGCCCGTCACCGCGTTCGTATAGCTCGCGCAGCGCAAGCGTTTGCGAGCGATGAGATTTGCTTGTTTGTACCCGTCGGTACCAGTCTTCAGGGCGCCTCGATGATCGCTCGCAGCATCATCTCGACGTGGGCGAGCACGTCGTCGGCGACCGGCAGGTCGGGGACTCGGGCCAGGAGCACGTCCGGATCAACGATCTGTGCTCGGAGCGCCGCTCTCGCGTAGTCCCAGTCGCGTTCCCGCCCGGCCGCACACTTCGAAAGGACGAGGTCGTGCATCTCGAGGCACCAGGCGACGATCGTCCCCTCCGCACCCGGTCGAGGCGGCACGTCGCGCTTCACCAGTCGCTCTTGCCACCCCGCCGGACCCTTGGCGGTCTCAGGCCCGACGCCGTGGGCGTAGTAGCCGAAAGCGACGTGGAACTGCGACCCGTCCCCGAGCGCGCCGTCGATGAGATCCGCGCCGCGCGGGTCACGCAGCGGGTAGATGTCGACTTCCAGTGAGTGCAGCATCTCGTCGGGAGGCTGCACGAAGCTGCCGAGGATCGCCTGACTGCCGATGACGACGAACTCGTCCAGGCCGGTCACGTTCGCAGCTGCTGCGACGACATGCTCGAACTGCTCCGGACGCAGGCTAGGTCACCTCTCGCACGATTCGCCGGCGCTCGGGCTCGCTGAGGAGTCCGGCGAACGGCGAGTTCTGGCGGAGATCGTCGTTGTCCTCACTATCGTCAACGAGCGCAATGCGGATCTCGGGGAGCGGCCGGCTCAGAAGCTGCTCCCAGCGCGCCGCGTAGCGCTCGTCGATCCGTCCCTGAGCTCGCCAACGGAACAGCACGTGTCGAGCCTCTTCGACCATCGGCTTGCGGAGCCGCCGAGCGATAGCCCGGTGGTAGGCGAGGCTGCGCGCGCGAGCGCGTTCGTGGCCGCTGCGTTCGGTGTCCTGCTGGAAGAGTCGGAGATCCAAGCTCTGGGCCGCGTTCCGCCGCCGGACCATCGTTGGGGCCAGCACGTGCCGGCGATCGCCGCCCGCACGATCAGCCTCCACGGACTCGTAGAGATCGAGGAGCGCCGGCACGGGCACCTCGACACGACCCTGAGCTGAGTAGACGAGCGGAAGGTCCCCGGCCTTGATCCAGCGATCGAGCGCTGTGTGGCTGACCCCCAGCACGCGTGCCGCGAGCCGGCGGGAAACGGTCTCGCCCAGTTCGCCCTCGAGCGCACGGCGTACGGCGGAGACATCCGCGTTGCCAGGCAACTCTCGCCCTACTCGACGCAGGCGAACGATGTTCTCGAACAGCTCTTGCTTGCGATCGATGACGCTCATAGCGAACCAGTATACTGGGTAGTTGCCAAACTAGCTCGTAAATGGCAACTACTGGCGCGCGAGAGCGCCAAATTATCACCAGCGCATCTCAACTCGAATCGCATCCGCGGCTTCAAGGGCGCCTTCGCCCGCCGATCGACAATCGAGATAGAGC
>CAXMLR010000525.1:0-6678 GCA_964194275.1 uncultured Solirubrobacterales bacterium | reverse complement strand
GCAGCGTATCGAACGCATCGCCCCATACACTCCCCCGCCGTGGACACGCCCGTCTGCATAGTCGGTGGAACCGGCGCCCTCGGCTTCGGCCTGTCGCTGCGGCTGGGGCGAGAGGGTGTGCCGATCGTGATCGGATCCCGCGACGGCAGTCGCGCGCAGGAGTCCGCACGACGCGCCGGCGAGCTGGCACCCGAGGGATCGTTCTCCGGGGCCGAGAATGCCGACGCGGTCACCGGAGCGGAGATCGTGATCCTCAGCGTCCCGTTTCGCAGCCAGTCAGAGACGCTCACCAACCTGAAGGGCGAGCTGCGCGAAGGTCAGCTGGTCATCGATGCGACCGTCCCACTCGCGGCCGCGGTGAGCGGAAAGGCCACGCGGACGCTAGGGGTGTGGCAGGGATCGGCCGCGCAGCAGGCGCAGGAAATGGTTCCGGACGGTGTCCGCGTGGTGTCCGCTTTCCACACCGTCAGCGCCGCGCTGCTGACCGATCTCGAGCACGACCTCAACGAGGACGTGCTCGTCTGCGGCGACAAGCGTGAGGACAAGTCCCGAGTCAAGGATCTCGTTAACACCATCCGGGGGTTACGCGCCGTCGACTGCGGTCCGCTCGAGATGGCCAGGATCGTGGAAGGGCTGACGCCGCTGATCATCTCGATCAACGTCCGGCACAAGGCCCGCGCCGGGATCAGGATCACGGGCCTGGACCTCGGTTGAGCGGCCGCGTAGTCGTACTCGCGGGGGGCACAGGCGGGGCCAAGCTCGCGCGCGGCATGCTCGACGTTGTCGGTCCTGAGCGACTCACCGTGGTGGCAAATACCGGCGATGACATCGAGATCTACGGTGCCTACGTCTCGCCGGACCCAGACCTGGTCACGTTCTGGCTCGCCGACCAGATCGACGAGCGAGGCTGGGGACTCGAGGGTGACAGCTTCGCGGTCATGGACGGCCTGCGCGGGCTCGGCGTGGACGTGTGGTTCAACCTCGGCGATCGTGATCTGGCCATCGGCATCGAGCGGGCTCGAGCGCTTCGAGCCGGAGCGACCCAGACCGCGGCCCACGCCGCGATCGTCAGCGCGCTCGGCGTCCAGGCCTCCGTGTTACCGGCCACTGACCGGCCGCTCCGCACGCGCGTGATGGCCGAGGACCGCTGGTGGGGATTCCAGGAGTTCATGATCCGGGGACAGGCCCGGGGACCGATCCAGGACGTCGACTTCCACGGCGCGCGCGCGGCTCCGGCCACCCCGCAGGTCCTCGAGGCAATCGCCGACGCGCAGGCGATCGTCATCGGTCCGTCGAACCCGGTCGCCTCGATCGCGCCGATCCTCGCCGCCCACGGCCTTAGGCAGGCCCTGCAGGAGACATCGGCGCCGGTGGTGGCGGTCAGTCCGCTCGTCCGTGGCGAGGTGATCAAGGGTCCGACGGCGGCGTTCATGGAGTGGGCGGGGCAGCCGCTGCGCAGCGATGGGATCGCGGGCTCGTACGCCGGCCTGATCAGCGGAATCGTGGCCGACGAGCGAACCGAGATCCTGCCCGTCCTCGAGACTGAGATGCTGTTGAACACGCCCCAGCGCCGGCGCGAGCTGGCCGACCAGACGCTGGCCTTCGCGCTCGCGTTGTCCGCGTGAAGCAATCACACCGATGAGCACCGTCGCGATCCTTCCCATCAAGCGCTTTGGCGAGGCCAAGCAGCGCCTGGTCCACGAACTCAGGCCCGGTCCGCGGCACGCTCTGGCCGAGGCGATGTTCTCGGACGTGCTCGTTGCCCTCAGGCGCACCACGTCGATCGACACGGTACTGGTCGTCAGTGACGACCCCGGAGCTCAGCAGATCGCCGGCGGGTATGGCGCCGGAGTGCTCGATGACCAGCAGAGCGGCCACAGCGCCGCCACGCTGCTGGGGATCGCTGAGGCGATCCAGTCCGGAGCCCGTCGCGTCCTGCTCGTGCCCGGCGACTGTCCGCTGCTCGATCCGGGGGAGCTCGACGCGCTGCTGGATCGGCCCTTCGGGTCACCGTCGGCGGTGATCGTCCCGGACCGGCATGGCACAGGGACAAACGCGCTCCTGCTGACCCCGCCAGATTCGCTCGAGCCCGCCTTCGGACCCGGGAGCTGCGAGCGCCACACCGCGGGCGCTGAGGCGCGTGGAACCCCGTACGAGGTGGTGCACGTGCCCTCGCTGGCGCTCGACATCGATACGCCGCAGGATCTCGACGCGCTGCAGGAAAGGCTCCAGACCGCGCACGGCGGGGCGGCCCACACGCGTGGAATGCTTAATCAGCTGGACCGAAGCGGGTCCGGGTGACGCTGACCGTCGCGGCGCTCGAGCGCGTGCCAGAGGTCACGGCCGGAGATGATCTGGCGGAGATCATCGTGACCGCGACGAGTGGGGACGTCCAGCTGCAAGCGAGCGACGTGCTGGTGATCGCCCACAAGGTCGTCTCGAAGGCCGAGGGCCGCACTCGTTCGCTGTCGGACGTGCATCCCCAGGCGCGGGCGCTGGAGCTGGCGGACCGGCTGGGCAAGGACCCTCGGCACGTACAGGTGGTGCTCGACGAGACGCAGAAGGTGCTGCGCTCCGAGCGCGGAGTGATGATCTGCCTCACCCACCACGGCTTCGTCTGCGCCAACGCTGGCGTCGACGCGTCCAACGTTCCGGGAGCGGACACCGTGCTGATGCTCCCGCTCGATCCCGACCGCTCGGCCCGGGTGCTGCGTGATCGCCTGTGCGGACTGATCGGTGTCGCTCCTGCGGTGCTGATCACCGATTCGTTCGGGCGCGCCTGGCGCGTCGGCCAATGCGACGTGACGATCGGATGCGCGGGGCTGGCGCCGCTCGAGGACTGGCGCGGACGCAGCGACGCACAGGGACGCGAACTCCGCGCGAGCTGGATCGCCGTCGCCGACGAGCTCGCCGCCGCGGCCGACCTGGCGCGGCGTAAGGACAGCCGGCAGCCGATGGTCCTCGTGCGGGGCGCCGGTCGCCACGTGACCGCGCAGGACGGGCCCGGCGCGGCCCCGCTGCTCCGACCCGAGAGCGAAGATCTCTTTCGATAGGCCTCGCGCCGGCTGTTCGGCGTGAAGTGCGAGGTGTTCATGGCCGGCTCGCGCCATGAGCAGAAGCCCTATCGCCGCTCGGTGATCGAGGCCTGGGCAAGCTCGAGGACCCGGAGTTCTCCGAGGAGGACATGCGGTCCGCGCCCGCGCGCCTGCCCGACGCACCCGCGATCGCCTGATCTCCACGCGGACGCGTCGCCCCGAGCAGCGCCGCCAGCACGACCGCCACCCCAATGAGCTGCAGGGCGCTGGGCGACTCGCCGAAGATCAGTGCCCCGAGTGCCACCGAACCGACCGGCTGGACGGTCAAGAGCAGCGACGTCAGCGCCGCCGGGAGCCGTGGCAGCGAGGACGTGATCAACATCCACCCCAGGACCTGCGAGGTCAACGCCAGCGTGATCAGCCAGCCGACACTCGGCCAGCTCGGGACCAGGTTCGCGTCGCCGATCACCAACCCGGCGAGGACGCACAGCACAGCGGCCGTCGCGGTGGCGTCGAACAACGGGCCCGCCGGCCGGCGCAGGTCAGCCCCACCCGTGCGGAGCAGCAGCAGAAAGCCGACGTAGGCAACACCGGCGCCGAGTCCGAATAGCGTCCCCCGGGTCGGATTGCGACCGTAGGCGCCCTGCTCGAGCGCGCCGGAGATGAGCAGGACCCCGAGCAGCGAAATTGGGAGCGCGGCCAAGACCTGCCGGCCGGGTCGCTCCGACAGGAGCGCCCACGCGACCAGCGGGACCAGCACGACCTGGACGTTGGCCAGCACCGTCGCCAATCCCGCGCCGACGTCGCCGATCGAACGGTGCCAGAGCAGCAGATCTGCGGCGAAGAAGACTCCGGAGGCGATCGCGGGAGCGCGTCTGCGCCAGGCTCGGGGGCCGAGCCTGCGATCCTCACCGTGGGCGATCAGCCACAGCACGGGTAGCGCATAGGCACAGCGGAAGATGGCCGCCGTCGACGGCGAGGCGTGGCTGAGACGGACGAGAATGCTCGAGAACGCGATCGCGATCGCGCCGAGAACCGCGCAGATGCGTACGTGGCGCTCGGTGGCGAGCCAGCTCTCCATAGGTTGCAGCGTAGGCCTGCGAGGACCGGAAGGGCGAAACCCGAAGCGCTAGTGGCGCAGCTCGGGAATCTCAGCCAAGCTGAGCTCGTCAGCCGCGGCCGCGCGCATGGTGCCAGCGCTCACGAGTCGCGGACATCCCGGGGCGCGCCGATCGCGTGAAATCCGCCGTCGACATGCAGGATCTCGCCGCTGATCCCGCGAGCGAAGTCGGAGAACAGAAAGCAGATCGCGTCGGCGACGGGGCCGGGGTCGCTGATGTCCCAGCCCAGCGGAGCCTGAGCGCGCCACAGCTCGGCGAGGCGTTCGAAACCGGGGATCCCACGCGCCGCGACGGTCGCGAGTGGCCCCGCGGCGACGAGGTTGACCCGGATCCCGTCGGGACCCAGATCGCGCGCGAGGTACCGAGACACCGATTCCAGCGCGGCCTTGGCGACCCCCATCCAGTCGTAGATCGGCCATGCCACCGCCGCGTCGAAGTCGAGTCCGACGATGCTCGCGCCGGGGCTCATCAGTGGCGCCACCGCCGCCGCCAGCGCCTTGAGCGAGAACGCGCTGGTCTGGAAGGCCTGCCCGGCGCTCTCCGCCGGCGTGGTCATGAAACGGCCACCGAGGGCGTCCTCGGGCGCGTACGCGATCGCGTGCAGGACGCCGTCGACTCCCCCCCAACGATCCCGCAGCGTGTCGGTCAGTGCTGCCAGATCGGAAGGTTCGTTGACGTCCAGTTCCAGAACCTCGACCGGCTCGGGCAGCCGGCCGGCCGCCCGTTCCGTTAGCCGGCGCACCCGGCCGAAGCTGGTCAGCAGCACGGTCGCCCCGTGTCGCTGCGCGCGCTCGGCGGCGTGGAACGCGATCGACTCCTTGGTGATGACGCCGGTGATCAGCAGCCGTTTCCCGGCCAGGGTCACGACCGGCGTCCCGACAGGGTCAACAGTGCCCAGGACAAGCGCTCTCGCGTGTCGGCCGGCGAGACGATCTCGTCCACGAATCCCGCCGCGGCCGCGGCGTCGGCGCGGAGGTGCTCGTCGGCGTAGATATCGGCCAGGCGCGTGCGTTCGGCCTCCGGATCGGCGGCCAGCCGCAGATCACGCCGGTTGACGATCCCGACCGCAGCGCGGGCGCTCATGATCCCGAGCTCGGCCTCGGGCCAGGCCAGCACGAGATCGGCTCCCAGGTCCCGGGAGTTCATCGTGATGTACGCCCCGCCGTATGACTTTCGCAGCACGACGGTGAACTTCGGAACCGTCGCCTGCGCGAATGCGCGGACCAGCTCGGCGCCCCGCCGGATGACTCCCGCCCGCTCCTGGCGGCTGCCGGGCATGAACCCGGGCGTGTCGACGAAGGCGACCAGCGGCAGCCCAAACGAATCGCAGAAGCGCACGAACCGCGCCGCCTTCTCCGAACCCTCCGCGTCGAGTACACCGCCGAGATGCCGAGGCTGATTGGCCACCACCCCGACCGGCCGGCCGTCCAGCCGGGCAAGTGCGGTGACGACGTTGCGCGCCCAACGCGGAAAGATCTCCACCAGCGAGCCGGCGTCGAGAACGCCGCGCAGCGCGTCTCGCACGTCGTACGCGCGCCGCGGCGAGTCCGGCACCACGACCCCCGGATCGGGGATCTCCGGATCCTCGGGGGCAGTCCGCGGCACGATTTCGCCGGCGGCACTGGGCAGATAACCGAGCAGCTCGCGCACTCGGTTGGCGGCGGCGGTGACATCCGGCTCCACCAGATGGCACACGCCGTTTCGGTCGTGTACCCGTGGGCCACCCAGGCCGGCGGCATCGATCTTCTCGCCCAGGGCCTCCTGGACCACCCCCGGACCGGTGAGGAACATCGCAGCGTCCTCGGTCATCACGATCAGATCGGTCAGCGCCGGCGAGTACGCGCCGCCGCCGGCGGAGGCGCCGGTGACGACCGAGAGCTGCGGGACGACCCCGGTGAGGCCGACGGTGTGACGGAAGATCCGTCCGTACCCTGCCAGCGCAGCGGTCCCCTCCTGCATCCGCGCCCCGCCGGACTCGACGAAGGCGACGACGGGGATCCGCCCGCGTTGGGCGATCTGCAGCACGCGGACGACCGTGTCGGCGTGGCGCTCACCCAGGGAGCCGCCGAGGTAGGAGCCGTCCTGGGCGTAGCAGGCGATCGGCCGCCCGGCCACGGTGCCGGTCGCCCCGACGACGCCGTCCCCGGCCACGGCGCGCGCACCCAGGTGCGGGGAGCTCACCCGCGAGCGGACAATCTGAATGCTGCCGGGATCGCACAGCGCCTCCAGCCGCTCCAGCGGCCCGAGTCGGGAGGCCTCGTGGATCGCGGCGGCCAGGCTCATGCCGCGGCGCCTCTCAACACCAGGGCGACGTTGTGGCCGCCGAAGGCGAACGAGTTGGAGAGCGCGGCCGGCGCGCGGGCGTTGCCGGTCAGCAGTGGCCGTGACTCCCCAGGGACATAGTCCAGATCCAGTTCGGGATCGGGAACCCCGTAGCCGAGCGTCGGAGCGATGATCCGGCTCGACAGGGTCTGCACCGTGGCGACCGCCTCGACGGCGCCGGCGGCGCCGAGCAGATGGCC
>CAXMLR010000524.1:0-6931 GCA_964194275.1 uncultured Solirubrobacterales bacterium | reverse complement strand
ATGTGTATAAGAGACAGGTGTCAGGAATGGCGGGGTCGGCTCGCACGGGCCGCAGTATCGCGGGCCCGCCCCGTGTCGGCTCCAGATCGGGCTCCGCTTTAGCTAGCTCTGCATCTGCTCGAGCCGGCAATCGCACGGAGCCTTGTCCTCACGCCAGCGCAGGATCTTGGTCCCGTGCCGGATTCGTCCGCCACTGGCGTGGTCGAAGGTCACCTCGACCACCAGCTCCGGACGCAGCGAGATCCACTCGAGGTCCTTTTCGCTCTTCCAACGGCTGGGGTCGCCGTGACCGCGCTCGCCGGTCTCGTAGGCTTCCAGCCGCTGCACCAGCGCGCGCTTCTCCCCGACCCGCAGGCCTGAGGAATGGCCGACCACGTGGAGGTCCCCGGCGTCGTCGTAGAGGCCGAGGATCAGCGAGCCTACGGTTCCGGCTTCCTTGCCGGGACGGTAGCCGGCGACGACCGCGTCGATCGTTCGCACCCGTTTGACCTTGACCATCCCGGTTCGCTGACCCGGCCGGTAGGGCGCGCGCCGGTCTTTGGCCACGACGCCTTCGCCGCGCAGCAGCCACGGCTCCGCCTGGGCCGGGTCGCTGGTCAGCGGCGTCACGGTTACGGGTTCGGCGACCAGCGCTTCCAGCGCGGCCCGGCGCTCTGAGAGCGGCAGCGCCAGCAGCGTCTCGTCGTCGCGGGCGAGCAGGTCGAAAGCGACGTAGCGTGCCGGCGTCTCCTCGGCCAGCATCGCGATGCGCGACTGCGCCGGATGGATCCGCTGCTGGAGGGCACCGAAATCCTGAATCTCGTCGTCGTCGCCGTCGCCGTCGATCACGATCTCGCCGTCAAGGACGTAGCGCCCCGGAGGGAAGCGGAGTTCCGGGAAGTAACGCGACAGCGGCTTGCCGGAGCGCGACTGCACCATGCATTCGTCCCCGTCGACGAACGCGATGGCGCGAAAGCCGTCGTACTTCGGCTCGTACACCCAGTCCTCGCCCAGCGGCAGCTCCGGTTTCGCGCGGGCGAGCTGCGGTTCGATCGGCGGTTTCAGCGGCAGACTCAAGGTCTCACGATCCTAGTACCGGACTCCCCGTCGCGTGCTCGCGCGGCAGTACGCCCGATACGATCCGCCCATGGCCTCCGAGCAAGCCACCCCCGCCGAGGAGGAGTACCTGCAGTCGCTGTACTGGCTCTTCGAGGCGGGCTTGCCGATGACCGGAGCCAACCTCTCCCGCGCCATGCAGCTCTCAGCGCCCACCGTCCACGAGATGCTCGGGCGGCTCGAACGAGACGGCTACGTTGTGCGCGACGCCGAGCGGACGATCGGGTTCACCGTTGCCGGCCGCGACCACGCCGAGCTCGTGGTCAGCCGACACCGGATGATTGAGCGCTTCCTCACCGATGTGGTCGGAGTCCCCTGGGACGATGTGCACGAAGAGGCCGAGCACCTGGAGCACGCGATGACGCCTCGCTTCGAGGCGTACGTGCGCTCGGCCGTCGGGAACGCTCAGACCTGTCCCCACGGGCATCCGATCAGGCTCGGCGAGCGCGTCGATGGTGTCCCGCTGGCCGACTGTGAGCCGGGAGCGCGCGTCACGATCCTCCGGCTCGAGAACGAAGCCGAGGACCTCCTGCACTACCTCAAGCAGGCTGGCATCGAGCCGGGGATGATCGGCCAGATCGACTCCTCCGACGAGGAGATCGTCGCGGTCAGGACCGATCGCGGGATCGCGAGAGTGACGAGCAGCGTCGCGGAGACGGTGTCGGTGATCGCCGACCCATCGCCTCCCGCTCGCATCGCGCTGCCCGAGCAGCTGGTGCTCGGGCGCGAGCGTTACGGGCGCTGACTCGGGACCCTGGCGCCTTCGTCGGCCAGGGCGCCGAGCGCGGCCATCTCCTCAGGCCGCGTCGGCGCTACGCGCGGCGTAGACCTCGTGGTAGGCCTCCGCGAGCCGGCGCACGCCTTCCTCGATCTCCTCCGGGGTGACGCCCGAGTACGCCAGCCGCAGACTCGACCCAGGACCGTCGAGCAGGAAGTCCGACCCCTTGACGAAGTGCACGTCCCGATCGGAGGCAGCCATGAACAGCGCGCTCACGTCGGTGCCGTCCGGCAATGACACCCAGAGGAAATAGCCCCCCTCCGGGGCGACGAAGCGGGCGTCGGGAAGTTCACGCTCCAGTGCCGCGCAGAGCGTCTGTGCGCGCTCGCGCAGCGCGGACTTGACCGTCTCGATCGAGCGCTCGAGCGCGCCCGAGCGGCAGAATTGGTTGACGATCGCCTGGGAGACCATGTTCGGCGAGATGTACGTGTTGGTGGCGAGCTTCGCCACCGTGGCGATCAGCTCGGTCGGACCCACGAGGTAGCCGACGCGGATGCCGGGGCAGACTGTCTTCGAGAACGACGACGCGTAGACGACGTGGTCGTCGCCGACCGAGAGCATCGTGGCCAGCGGCGCGCCTTCGAATCGGAGCTCGATGTACGGGTCGTCCTCGAAGATCGTGAAGTCGTGCGCCGCCGCCAGCGCGATCAGCCGTGCTCGCTTGGCGGCCGACAAGGTGTAGCCGGCCGGGTTCTGGAAGTTGGGGATGATGTGCGCGAGCTTGGGTTTGACGCCCTCCACCAGAGCGCGCTCGAGGCCGGCCACGTCGAGCCCATCCGGCTCGAGTTCGATCATCCGCACGTCCGCGCCGCGCTGGCGCAGCGACAGCAGCGTGCGGTCATAGGTGGGCCGCTCCACCACGACGGTGTCGCCTGGCGCGACGAGCGTCTCGAAGAGGAAAGCGTCAGCCTGCATCGAGCCGTTGGTGACCAGCACCTGCTCGGGCGCCACCTGGTGTCGCTCGGCGATCCATTCGCGCAGCGGCTTGTATCCGACCGATGTGCCGTACGCGGTCACACCCGCGGGATCCTGCGCGAACGCGGTGGCCGCAGCCGACTCGAGGCCCGCCACGTCGATGATGTCCAGCGAGGGAGCGCCGCGGGCGAAGGAGATCGGTTTGGCCATGACAGAAGACTACGCGTTTGACTCAGAGATCTGCACGTCGAACATCGCTCGGTGCTCACCCTCGTAGCCCCGGAGCACGACCTCCCCTAAGCCGCGGACCCGGGTCAGCTCCTGCTCGAACGCACGGACCGCGTCGGTGCTGGACGGCGGTTGGACCGGCTGGACCGGCGCTGCCGCGGGCGGTCGCCCAGGCAATCAGCCGGGCGGGGTCAGACGGTGGTTCCCAGCAGCGAAACCGCGAGCTCGGCGACCTGCGTCGGAGTGCGCCCGACACGCACCCCCTTGCTCTCCAGCGCTTCCGCCTTGGCGACCGCGGTGCCCCGGGATCCCGAGACGATCGCGCCGGCATGACCCATGGTCTTGCCCGGAGGGGCGGTGAAGCCGGCGATGTAGGCGACGACCGGCTTGGTCACGTTGGCCTCGATGAAGTCGGCTGCGCGCTCCTCAGCGTCGCCGCCGATCTCTCCGCACATCACGATCAGCTCGGTCTCGGCATCGTTCTGGAACATGCCGATCACATCGATGAAATCGGTACCCGGAACCGGGTCTCCGCCGATCCCGACGATCGTCGAGTTCCCGAAGCCGCTTTGCGCGAGCACGTTCCCGATCTGGTAGGTCAGAGTGCCTGACCGAGACACGAGACCGACGTTGCCCTCCTTGAAGAACGCGGCGGGAATGATGCCGACGTTGGCCTTGCCGGGGGAAAGAATTCCGGGGCAGTTCGGCCCGACCAGTCGCGAGCGCCCATTCTTCTTGATCGCGTTGTAGACCCGGAGCTCGTCGTGGGCCGGGATGCCCTCGGTAATCGCGATGATCAGCTCGACGCCCGCGTCTTCGGCCTCGAGAATCGAGTCGGCGGCGAACCGCGGCGGCACGAAGATCATCGCCGTGTTCGCACCTGTCTCACTGACCGCGTCGTGGAACGTGTCGAACACGGGAACGCCCTCGACGTCCTGGCCGCCCTTGCCCGGGGTGACTCCGCCAACGACCTGCGTGCCGTAGTCACGATTGCGCAGCGAGTGGAAGGTCCCCTCGCGTCCGGTGATTCCGGAAACGCACAGCTTCGTCTCGCTGCCGACGAGGATGCTCATGCCGGCGCGGGTTGGGCAGCCAACTGGACGACCTTCTCGGCCGCGCCGTCCATGGTGGATTCCGTGTGCACATTGGGAAGATTCGCCTCGGCCAGCAACTGGCGACCCTGCCTGTCGTTCGTTCCGTCCAGGCGCACCACGAACGGCACCGTCGGACTGATCTGGGCGAACGCCTCGATCAGGCCCTTGGCGACCTCGTCGCAGCGGGTGATCCCGCCGAAGATGTTGAACAGGACGGCCTTGACGCGGTCGTTGGACAGGATCACCTCCACCGCGCTGGTAATCGCCTCAGCCTTGGAACCGCCGCCGGCGTCGAGGAAGTTCGCCGGGTGGCCGCCGGCCTGGTCGACGACGTCGAGGGTCGACATCACCAATCCCGCGCCGTTACCGAGGATGCCGATGTCGCCGTCGAGACTGACGTAGGTGAGCCCGCGTTCCTTGGCCATCCGCTCCTGGGGATCCTCGGCGGAGACGTCTCGCAGGGCAGCGTTCTCGGGGTGCCGGTACAGCGCGTTGTCATCGAGCGTGACCTTGGCGTCCAGCGCCTTGACCTCACGCGACGGCGTGATGATCATCGGGTTAACTTCGACCAGCGTCGCCTCTTCCGCGATGAACACGTCGTAGAGCTTGGACAGCATCGCCCCGACCGGACGAACGACGTCGGCGTCGACGCCCGCTTCGAAGGCCAGACGCCGGCCGTGGAAATCCTGAAAGCCGAGCAGTGGATCGACGTGCAGCCGCGCGATCGCGTCTGGGTCCTCGTCGGCCACCGCCTCGATGTCCATCCCGCCCTTGGTCGAGAGCATTACCAACGGAGCCTTGGCCGAACGGTCGAAGATCACCGAGGCGTAGTACTCGGAGGCGATGTCCGAGGCCTCCTCGATCCACAACTCGTGGACGGTGAGGCCGCGGATGTCCATCCCGAGGATCGCCTGGGCGTACTCGCGGGCCTCGGGTCCGTCCTTGGCCAGCTTGATGCCGCCGGCCTTCCCGCGGCCTCCGATCTGGACCTGCGCCTTGATCACGCAGGGGTAGCCGATCTCGTCGGCCGCGGCCACGGCTTCCGTTACCGTGGCCGCCGGGCGGCCGCTCGGGACGGGCACGCCGTGCCGAGCGAAAAGCTGCTTGCCCTGGTATTCGAGGAGGTCCATGGAGGGGATCGGCACTCTACTTAAAGTCGCGCCGTGGCATCATGGCCGCTCTGATGGCCATCCCAAAGCAAATCTCATTTGTCACGTTCGATGTGTACGGCACGTTGATCGATTGGGAGACCGGGGCGTGTGAAGCGTTCAAGAAGGAGGCCGACCGAGACGGCTTCACGATCGAGCGTGACGAACTGATTCCGATCTTCCACGAGGCCCAGCAGCGGATCCAGGCCGGGTCCTACGAGCTCTATGCCGAGGTGCTTCGGCGCACCGCGGTCGAAATCGCCAAGACGCTGGGCTGGCCGCTCGAGCCGTCCCGCTCAGGTTTTCTGCCGGACTCGGTGCAGCGCTGGCATCCGTTCAAGGAAACCAACGGCGTCCTGACGAAGATCGCCAAGAAGCAGAAGATCGGCTTGATCTCCAACATCGACGACAAGTTGCTGGGACAGACCCGCCGCCACATCCCGCTCGACTTCGACCTCGTGGTGACCGCGCAGCAGGTCCGCTCCTACAAGCCTGACCCTGCCCATTTCACCGAGTGCGAGCGCCGGGTCGGCGGCAAGAAGGGCTGGGTCCATGTCGCCGCCAGCTACTACCACGACGTTGAGCCCTGCCTGAAGAAGAAGATCCCGGTGATCTGGGTCAACCGCAACAAGCACCAGCTCGAGCCAGGCCAGAAGAAGCCGGACGCCGAAGTGTCCTCGTTGCGCGAGGCGGCGAAGCTGATCGGCGCGTAGCGGGGCTGCGCATGAGCGCGGCCCAGAGCTGAAGGCGGTCAGCATCCAAGTCCTCGCCCTCCATCCCGACCTGATCGTCTTCACAAGCCGGGCCTGGCAGACGACCTGCACCGCCGTGCGGGCGGGCGGCGAGGGATTTGTGCTCGACTCGCCCGTCTACCCGGACGAACTGGACGCGCTCCCGGGCGTGCTCGAGCAGGCGGGCTTCCCGGTCAGCGGGCTGCTGGCCACCCACGCTGACTGGGACCATCTGCTGGGGCGGCTGGCGTTTCCGAGCCTCTCGCTGGGCTGCGCGGAGACGTCCGCTCACCGTCTGGCGGCCGAGCCCGGAGCGGCGCAGCGCTCGCTGCGCGATTTCGACCACGACCACTACGTTGCCGGCCGTCGGCCGCTGTCGCTCTCCGCGGTGCAGCCGCTTCCGGTCCCGGGTCGGCTGGCGCTCGGCTCGGCCGGCGCCGAACTCGAGCTTCACCCCGCGGACGGTCACACGACTGACGGCGCCGCCTACGTGATCCCGTGGCTGGAGGTTCTGGTCTGCGGTGACTATCTGTCTCCGGTCGAGGTCCCGATGATCTCCGAGGGAGGATCGCTCGACGCCTATCGGGCGACGCTGGCGCGGATGCGCCCGCTGATCGAAGCGGCCGGCACGGTGATCCCCGGTCATGGTGCGCCGCTGCGTCGCGAGCAGGCGCTGGGCATCCTCAACGAGGACGAGGCCTACCTCCAGGCGCTATCGACCGATGGTGTGCGCGCGCCGCTGCCGCAAGGACGCAGAACCGCGGTGCAGAGGCGGATCCACGAGCAGAATGCCATCCGCCGAATGCCGTCTACTCGGACGCCTCAGAACTGATCACGGCCAGCGTGTCACCCGAGGCCACCGAGGCTCCGACGGCAATCGGCAGCTCCGCCACCGTGCCGGTCTTGTGAGCAGTGATCTCGTTCTCCATCTTCATCGCCTCG
>CAXMLR010000523.1:0-6766 GCA_964194275.1 uncultured Solirubrobacterales bacterium | reverse complement strand
TGCACGAGTCCGTCGATGTCGTGGCGGGCCGCCTCGACATGAGGCTCGTGACCGCGTTGGCGCAGCGACGCGCTGGTGACCGGCCCGATGCTGACCAGCCGTGTCTGGGCTGAGAGCCGGCTACCGGCGGCATCGAGAAAGAATCGAACCGTGGAGGAGGACGTGAAGGTCACGTAGTCCGCGCGCCCGATCGCGTCGAGCTCGCTGTCCGCCAGCGGCTCGGCGACCGTCTCGTAGAGGGTGAGGACGTCGACCTGGGCGCCGCGGTCGCGCAGGGCCTGGGGCAGCACGTCGCGAGCCTCGGCCGCCCGCGCAATCAGCGCGCGACTGACCGGGACTTCCGCGAGCGCCTCCACCAGCCCCTCGGCGACAAAGCGCTCGGGCACGATGTCGGCGGTGATCCCGTGCTCGGCCAACGCCCTGGCCGTGCCGGGACCGATCGCGGCGACCCGGAGTCCGGCGATTGCCCGGGCGTCCCGCCCAGCGGTGTTCAGACGCTCGAACATGATCCGCACCCCGTTCGGGCTGGTCAGACACAGCAGGTCGTACCCGGTGAAGTCGGGCGCCGGCCCTTCGAGGGCCACGATCCGGATCGAGGGCGCCTCCACAACCTCCGCGCCGAGCGCCCGCAGCCGAGAGGCCAGGCCACTGGCCTGAGCGCGGGCGCGCGTCACCGCCACCACGCGCCCGGCCAGGGGCGGGGGCGAGAACCAGCTCAGGCGCTCGCGCAGGGCTGCCACCGGCCCGAAGATCGCGATCGCCGGCGCCCTGATCTTCTTCGTCTGCGCCACCTCGGCGATCGTGGCCAGCGTTCCGCTCACCGATCGCTGGTCGGGCAGGGTGCCGCGCTGCACGAGCGCGGCCGGCTCTGAATCCGGCCGGCCGCCGGCGATCAGCCGCTGCGTGATCACGCTCAGCTGGCGGACACCCATGTACACCACCAGCGTGCCGGGGAACCTGGCCAGCGCGTCCCAGTCAAGCGCGGACTCCGGCTTGGTCGGATCCTCGTGACCGGTCACGAACGCGACGGCACTGGCGGCGTCTCGATGGGTCACGGGGATGCCGGCGTAGGCCGCGGCCGCCACGCCGGCCGTGATCCCCGGGACCACCTCGAACGGGATCTCGGCCGCGCGCAGGCTCTCGGCCTCCTCGCCGCCGCGCCCGAAGACATATGGATCGCCGCCCTTGAGCCGGACCACGTTCTTTCCCTGGCTGCCGTGCTCGAGCAGCAGGCGCTCGATTTCGCTCTGCGGCATCGACGGCCCGCCCCCCTCCTTCCCGGCGTAGACCAGCATCGCGGCCTCGCGGGCGCCCTCGAGTGCCGTGGCGGGGATCAACCGGTCATAGACGATCACATCGGCCGCGGCGATGAGCTCCAGTGCGCGGGCGGTCAGGAGTCCGGGATCCCCCGGGCCGGCGCCCACCAGGTAGACGGTCACGCGACGCTGTCCCGCTCGGCAGTCCGATGAATCACGCGCCCTGCCCCCCAGTGAGCCCGGATGGCGAGCGGCGCTGGACGTGATGCAGCAGCTCGCCGGCGCCCGCCGCGAGCATCCGCCGGGCGACGTAGGTCCCCAAGCCCTCCGGCTCACCCCGCGCGAGGTCGCTGCACCAGGCCGACCCGTCGGGCAGCCCGACCCAGGCTCGCAGCTCGATCTCGCCGTTTGGAACCGTGCGAGCGTGGGCCCCGACCGAGGTGTTGCAGGATGCCTCCAGCGCGCGTGTCAACTCGCGCTCGGCCAACACGCACGCCGTCGCGTCGGCGTCCCGGAGCTCACGCAGCTGCTCGGGATCGATCTGCCCCGCACGGCCCTCGAGCGCCAGAGCACCCTGGCCGGCAGCCGGAACCAGGTCGTTCAGCACACCATCAGCCTCCTGCTCGCGGCCGAGCCGCTGCAGCCCCGCGTAGGCCAGCACGAGCGCATCGACCTCCCCCCGCGCCAGCTTGCGCAGGCGGGTATCGACGTTGCCGCGGATCTCCACCACCTCCAGGTCGTCCCGGACCGCGCGGATCTGGGCGGCGCGGCGCAGACTGCTGGTGCCCAGGCGAGCGCCGGAGCCCAGGACCCCGAGCGAGGCGGCGCCGCAGATCGCGTCCCATGGATCGGCCCGCTGCGGGATCGCCACCAGCTCGAGCCCGGCGGCGAGCTCGGCGGGCACGTCCTTGGCCGAGTGCACCGCAATGTCGATCCGCTCCGCGAGCAGGGCCAGCTCGAGCTCGGAGACCCAGCGCGACTTGTCTCCGTACGCTCGCTGGCGATCACCGGTGGTGGTGATCGGGACGATCTCCGTGTCTGTCGGCAGGCGTTGTGCGACCCAGTCCGCCTGCGCCAGCGCAAGCGCACTGGCCCGCGTGCCGATCCGCATCAGCGGCGTCGCTGTGGAAGTGCCCGCACCTCGGCGAGCTCCGCCGGCGGTTCCTGGACCGGCCCGTCCTCACCGAACCCGGACTCGCGCTCGGCCAGGTTGAACAGATCGCGGACGAGCGCCATCCGAGCATGGACACGGTCGTCCCGAAGCTCCTTCATCCGCAGGGTCGGCTCGTGCAACAGGCGGTTGACCACCGCCCGGGCGAGCGCGTCCACACGATCGAGGTCGCGGGGTGAGGCAGAATCCCACTTCCCCGCGTTCTCGCTCACCACCTGGTCGGCGATCGCGTTGGCGTGGGTGCGCAGCGCGGCCAGCGTCGGCAGGACCTCGAGCGACCCCATCCACGCGGCGAACTGGTGGATCTCCTGTTCGATGATGCCCTCGGCCTTGCGGGCCTCGGCTTGGCGCACCTTGCGGTTACGCGCGATCACCGCCTGCAGGTCGTCGATGTCGAACAGCGAGACCCCGGCGATCTCCCCGCACGAGGCATCGATGTCCCGCGGCACCGCCAAGTCGACCAGCAGCATCGGCGCCCCGCCGCGCAGCGCCATCACCTCGGACAGCTCACGGGCCTCCAGCAGCAGGTGCGGCGAGGCCGTCGCGGCGACGACGATGTCGGCCCGCCCGAGCGCCTCGGGCAGCTCGTCGAAGCTGACACTCCGCCCCCCGTAGCGCTTGGCCAGGCTCACCGCCCGGTCCCGGCGCCGGGTGGCGACGAACACCGTCTGGCAGCCACTGTCGGCCAGCGCGCGCGCCGTCAACTCACTCGTCTCCCCGGTCCCCACGATCACCACGTCGCGGCCCTCCAGCGCTCCCAGGCGTTCCTTGGCCAGCGCGACCGCCACGGCCGGGAGGCTGAGCTGGCGCTCGCCGATCGCCGTCTCCGTGCGCACCCGCTTCCCCGCCGCCAGCGCCGCCTTGAACAGATGGTTGGTCAGCGGCCCGGCCGCATCCTGGGCCAGCGCGGCCTCGTAGGCGCGCTTGATCTGACCCTGGATCTCCGCCTCCCCGACGATCATCGACTCGAGCCCAGCCGTAACCCGGTACAGGTGGCGTGCCGCGTCGCAGTTGCGATGCGAGTAGATCGCCGAGGCGAGCCCGGTCGGCCTGATCCCGGCCTGGCTGGCCAGCATCGCCAGCACCAGGCTCTCCGCCTCCACGGGGTCGCCGACGACGAGGTAGAGCTCGGTCCGGTTGCACGTGGAGATCGCCACCGCCTCGTGCACCTCGCCCGCGCCACGGAGATCGCGCACGAAGTCGCCGGCCCGGGCCTCGGGCAGCGCCAGGCGCTCACGCACCTCAACCGGCGCGGTCTTGTGCGAGACGCCGATCGCCAGCAGCTCGCTCACGCTAGGCCTCCGCTCGCCATCCAGGCTCGCCTTCTGGAGGCCGCGTGAGTCGTCCGGCTCCGACCGGCTCCGCCTCACGCTCATGCGCCCCGGCTTGCTGGTCGGCCCGGACGTCGCGCGTCAGCTCCGCCAGCTCACGCTCGGTGCGGCCCAGCCTGAGCGCCATGATCGCGACGTAGACCAACAGCAGCAGCACAAACACGATGTAGGCGGCAGCCACGTACTTGCCGGCCGTGTGCAGGGGCAGGGCCGGGGTGGCCGCGAGGATCAGGCTCATGACGGCGCCGCGCTCCGCCGCGAGGGCCTGAACTCGTCCTCGCCGAGGATCAGCCGCCGCAGGGCCCGGGTCTGCCTGCGCGCGTTCTTGGCCGCCATCTCGTACTTCCACAGCGTCATGTAGAGCAGCGCAACGCCGATCAGGGCAATCGTGAAGGTCAGCCGCATCGAACCGGGAAGCTGGCCGCCACTGAACGTAAGCACCCGCGGATGGACGAGTCCCTGAGCCAACCGCACGGCGATGAAGTTCAGCGGCACGAACGCGCCGGCGACGATCGCGAACACGCTGGCGTAGCGTGCCTGGCGTTCTGGATCCTCGATCGAGAAGCGCAGGGGCTGGTAGGTCGCGAACATCAGCACCACGATCAAGAACGACACCAGCGTCGGCTCATTCCAGACCCACCAGTGCCCCCAGGAGGCCTTGGCCCAGATCGAGCCCGTGATCAGCGCGCCGACCGAGAAGATCAGGGCCATGTGGATCGCCACGTAGGCCCGCATGTCCCACTTACGCTCGCCGGTGCGCAGGTGGCCGATCGCCATTACACCGCCGAGGATGAAGCCGCACAGAGACACGATCGACAGCGGCACGTGGATGTAGAAGATCTTCTGTACGAAGCCCTGGTCAGCGTCGAGGGGCGCGTAGAAGAACACCAGCGCCAGGGCGAGGGTGATGAAGACGACGGTGGCGAGGGACAGGCTGCGCAGGCCACGCCCGTGGGTGATCACTTTAGTCCTCCAGGAGGAAATCGAAAACCGCGTAAGCCAGCAGGGCGAACACCAGATCATAGAGCCCGAGGATCGCCAGCCACTTGCCCGGCGGGGACCCAGGACCATGGACCGCCAGCAGCGGCCCGGCCGCGCGTGCGGTTCCGATCAGCGCCGGGATCAGCAGCGGCAAGCCGATGATCGGGCCGATCAGATCGCGGGCGCGGGTATGGACGGCGATCGCGGAGACCAGGGTGCCGATCACGGCAAATGCGAGGTTTGACAGGGCGAGCACCCCAATCAGCCCCAGCAGCGGGGGTCCGAGCGACGGACCGAGCAGGAGCAGTCCGAAGGCCGGCACGGCGATCACTTCCAGCACGACCAGAAACGTGAACAGGCCGGCCGCCTTGGCCACCAGCATCGCGCTTCGGTCCACGGGGGCAAGCAGGAACCCGTCAAAGCCGCCCTGCTCTCGCTCGGCGACGAACAGCCGGTTGATCCCGAGCAGCGCGGCGAACAGCAACGTCGCGGTCAGCACTCCGGCGGCTAGCTGGCCATCCACGCTCACGCGGTTGAGGGCGAAATGGAAGATCACGAAGCTGCTCAGCGAAAACAGCGCCATCGCCGGGATCGTCTCGAACGTCCGCAGCTCCAGCAGCAGGTCTTTGCGCAGCACGGCCAGCGCGCTCTTCATGCGTACAGCGCCCTCAGCGCGGCTTCGCTCAGCTCGTCGGGAGGGCCAAGGAACGCGGCGCGCCCATCCCTGAGTCCCAGCACGAGGTCAGCCTCGGCGAGCGCTGAGTTCGGGTCGTGCGTGGTGATAACCCGGGTGCAGCCGCTGGAGCGGCCGATCAGCGGCTCCACCAGCTCCCCGGCGCCGGGGTCGAGATTCGCCCGCGGCTCGTCGAGGAGGAGGAGCTCCGGTGAATGCAGGACGGAACGACACACGGCCACGCGCTGCACCATCCCGCGGCTGAGTTGCCCCACCGGCTCGTTGCCGCGCTGGCCCATGTTCACCGCGCTCAGGAGCTCTTCGATCCGGTCCTGGGGCACGTCGTGAAGTCGCGCGTGGTAGCGGAGGTTCTCCCGCGCGGTCAGGTCCCGGTAGAGCAGCGGATCGTGGGCGAGCAGGCCCAGCCTGGCCCGCACCGCGAACGCCCGGCGGGGCAGCGCCTCGCCGAACACCTCGAGCTCGCCGGCATGTGGGCGCAGCAGCGTCGACAGGATCCGCAGCAGCGTCGACTTGCCTGCCCCGTTACGTCCGAGCACCGCGAGTGTCGCGCCCGCCGGTAGTCGTAGCGAGACGTCTCTCAGCGCGGTCCGCTCGCCGAAGTGGCGCGTGAGCCCGCGCAGTTCAACCGCGGGGAGGTCGGGCACACCGTGACGCTGCGTCGATTCGCATGGCGCGCGACAGCATAGGCGGGGCGGCTCGCGCTTGACCTGCGTCCGCGGAACAGGTCTAGCCGTGGCCAGCTTCGTGGCCGCCCTTGCGCCCCCCCTCGCGCGCCAGCGTCGCCACCACATGCTCAAGTGTCGGCGCGATCACCGGAAACAGCTCCGTGATCGCCTTCGGGTTTCCGGGAAAGTTCACGATCAGGGTCCGGCCGGCGATGCCCGAGACCCCCCGGGTCAGGATCCCGAGCGGGGTATGACGAAGCGACTCGGCGCGCATCGCCTCTGCGAATCCGGGGGCCTCGCGGTCGATCACGGCCCGGGTCGCCTCCGGGGTCACGTCGTCGGGCGTAAATCCGGTGCCTCCGGTGGTGAACACCAGCGAGACGTTCGCCTGAGCGGCGGAGAACCGCCGCAGCGTGCCCTCGATCAGGCCGCGGTCGTCGCTCACCACCTCCTGCGCCACCACGCTCACGCCGGCCGCCGCTGCCAACCGCGCCAGCGCGGGGCCCGAGGCGTCCTCGCAGGCCCCCGACGCGACGGACGTCGAGATCGTGATGATGGCCGCGTTCAAGGCAACTCAGAAGCCCGAAATCGGGGTCCGGCACTGAGGACGCCGTGCTGGAGGCGCGTCACCGGGCTCACTCCCGCCGCCACTCCCCGGACTTCCCGCC